>JAESTB010000514.1 GCA_016763815.1 Arenicella sp. | reverse complement strand
GTTCGGGCCAAGAATAAACCTCCCTTGAGGTGTGAAAGACGAACAACGAGTCCCAGACACATTGCAGCTAGTGGTGTTGGCAACGGGAAAAGCCGATACCGCTCGATCGGCGGTGAATATCTCACCTTCTTCTGCATAACTACCGCTTACAACAATATGAGTCCGGTCATTGCCTCCGCCCCATAACACTGAGACATCACGATCTTGACCGTCACCTTCACTAATATATTCGCCAAATTGAGCGTCAAATCTCAGACCATCGAACTTAGTGTTAGTGATGATATTGACTACGCCACTAATGGCGTCAGAGCCGTAAACGGCCGAGGCACCGCCTTGAAGTATTTCGATCCGCTCAACCATGTTAGACGGAATAGTATTCAGATCGACCGTACTAGGCACACCCGAAGCCGAAGCACCCGCGACCCAACGCCGGCCATCAACTAAAATCAAGGTGCGCTTGGCATTGACATTTCTGAGCGCCAATTGGGTTGCACCCGCGCCTATGCCCGAGCCGTCTTGTGGAAAACCAGAGTTGCCTGGCACGTTAAACCTTGAGTTGACAGCAGAGCCGGTAATTGGCAATTGCTGTAGCGCTTGACCAATATTGGTTAAGCCTGTTTGATCAAGTTGTTCTAAGCCAATATTCTGTATCGGCGATGCTTCTGATAAAGGGTTTCGTCGAATACGTGAGCCGGTAACGACCACTTCTTCTAACGTACTAGCGTCGGCGCCGTCGTCGGTTTGCGCTTGTACTGCCATCGGCGTCGCTGCACTAAGCACCGTTCCGAAAAAGGCCGCGAGTAGACTCTTCTTTTTTAATTTTGGTATTATCATATCTGTCTCAGGTTCACTGAATATTTCTACTAGTAATTGTCCTGAGTCACCGGTCTTTGCTTTTAGGCCGGTACCATCCAAAAGAATCTTGATCGCTGTATTTAAGTCATACCGGCCACGTATCGTATTGCTGTAGCGATTGCTAACCTGTTTATTTGGAAACAAGATTGGCAAGCCTACTTTCCTCGCAAACCGAATCAACGCCTTATCTGCGCGTTGCGCCTTAATATTGAAGTCGTATTCGGTAATTGAGGCCATGCCCGACGTTGGGCACATCAACACCACCAGTATGAGCAGGGTACACAGTGATACAGAAAGCCTTTTGGGCTCCCACAGAACAACTAGACTCTGCCTATAAAACAAAGGCATTAACCATTAAACCGACAAGCGTTCATTATCCTCCACCGATAATGCAAAAAAAATGTCATTGTGGGCAACCTCTAAAAATTTCGATATAAATAGAAACTTTTATATAAATAGAACCCTCGATATAAAAATCTGGCTTAGCGCCTTAAGCTAAAGTGTTGGCTGAGGAATTTGACTGAGTACAAATGTCTTATTTTGTTGGTAATACTCAGACCGAATCTTGAAGTTCTTCTCTAAGGCCACCAATAGTGCATCAACATCACCTAAGCGAAAATAACCAGCTACCCGAATTTCGCCCATTTTTCTATCAGCCAGCAACACTTTCTGCTCGCTGTATCGACCGAACTCGGTTATCACATAGTCTAACGTTTCATCATTGATCACAATCATGCCTTCGCGCCAAGCGAGGCGATCTTCCATCTGCTCCAAATCATATTCAATCAACGAGGGTTCTTCATCGGCAATGATCAATACATCGCCTGCGTCTAGTGATGCTTTCAATGCCGGGCTAGACTTTTTCTGAGAATTTGAACTCAGCTGATAAACCGTCACCAGGCCATGGTCAACCGCAACCTCAATTTCAGTACCATTCTTTTTTCTAACGCTAAAGGCCGTGCCCACGGCCTGTACCGATTTTCCCGAAACTAATACTTTTAACGGGCGTGCGGCATCGTTAAACACCTTGAAATGCGCTTCACCATGAAGCAGATGAATAATACGTTGTTGTTTCGAAAAGCTTACGGCTATCTGAGTATCGGTATTCAATGTGGCAACCGAACCGTCGTCTAAGTTGAGTTCAAGCTGCTGGCCAATTTCGGTTCTGAATAACCTTACTCCAGGCTTCTTTGCAAGCATTTCTGCTTCAAATGGCACATCATCAATTGCACTAGTGTCGCTTTTTAAAGAGGCGAGTACGCTATCAGAAGAGACCGGCACGTCGATAAGAAAATAGCGTCCCATCGTGACCACAACCAATAGGCTTGCGGCAAGCGCTAAAGGCCGCCATGACAACTTTGAGGCAACAGTCTTTCGCTTGATAGAACGTTTTGCTAATGGAAAATTTACGCCTTCGAATAAGGGAGCCAACTCGGTTAACACTTCTAATTCGTCCCATATAGTTGCCAGCTCTAATAGCGTCGCTTGGTGGGCTTCATCATCCGCCAACCAAGCGACTAGTTCCCCTTGCTGGCTAGCCGTTAAACCTTCCTGCAATCGAGTAAGCCAAACGCTCGCCTGACCTCGGACACGAGCTCGCTTGTCGAATTCTAATATCTCACTCATAACTATTAACGACTCATAAGTATTAATGACCTCAGAGCAGGTTCAACAAAAAGATAGAACATCATCACTGTTCTTGCTTTTTCATTGCGAACCGGCTTTTTGAGCAGGGTGTTTTGATCGAGCACTAACCTTATAACCATTTTCATTTAGATAGTCTGCGCAGCGCAATACGCCTTTGGCAATATGCTTTTCTGTGGTGCTTTCAGAGACATCTAACTCTATCGCGATATCTCTTATCGAGAAACCAAACACACGTTTAAGAATAAATGCTTTTCGACACTGAGGTGGTAAATCACGAACCGCGGCACAAAATAATCGAAACTTCTCTTTGGACTCAACCTCATTAGTTTTAGCGAGGTCTTGTAGATAGACATCCGGCTCAGAATAATCCTCCAGTCTTGAGGTGACGGTATTTTCTTTTTTAGCAATAAAATTCAATGCTAGATTACGCGCGGTTTTATATATATAGGCTTTGGGGTGATCGATTCGTTTTTTTACTTCGGCCTCGTGCGCGCGAATGAACGTCTCTTGAACAATATCATCGATATCCGCAGACGGGACAATCCGCTTGAGCATATGCTTAAGCGTTGGGCGGTAGCTAATGAATACATCTAAGATACTAATGCGCTTAGCTTTTTTATTGTTCACGGAACATACTACCTACTATGCCAGATTGATGAATTAGACAAAAGCATAGTATTGAAATCAGGTTTACGCAATAAAGAACTAGCCGTTAGTACACAGTTAGACCAATGCCTAGTAGCATAAAGATAGCCGCACTGGGTTTTCAAAACGGGTAAAGCAGCACTCATGTAGATTCGGTATTCTCATCGTTTTTGAGCTCAGCGAACTTCGCTGCCATAGTGGGATTCTTTTTGGTTAATTTCTTAACGGTGAGGTCATCGGCTTTATTGTTGGCCAGTCGCAGATTATTTTCAGAACCAAGCAGGGCATCCTTGGTCTTTTGAAGATGGTCGATAGTCTTGTCGATCTCCAGAATCGCTGTTTTAAATTTCTTCGATGCTAGTTCATAGTTCCGAGCGAAACCTGTTCTAAACTCATCAAGCTCGTTCTCAAAATTTGTGATATCAACATTCTGCGCTTTCACTATAGCCAGTTCAGTTTTGTATTTAAGTGAATTCTGGGCGGCGTTTCGTAACAATGTAATCATCGGAATAAAAAATTGCGGTCGAATCACATACATCTTTTGATATCGATGAGACACATCAACAATGCCTGAATTATATAGCTCGCTATCAGGCTCAAGAAGAGAAACCAGAACTGCATACTCGCACTGCTTTTCATTACGATCCTTGTCAAGCTCCTTAAGAAAGTCCTCGTTTTTCTTCTTAGTCGCTGTTTCGTCATTCTCGTTCTTCATCTCGAACATGATCGATACGATCTCAGTGTGCGACTCATCTGAATCGCGAAAGATGTAATCGCCCTTGCTACCAGTTCGTGAGTCATTATCTTTTTCAAAGTATGCATTAGGGAAAGCGGTTGCTCGAATACGGTTAAACTCGGTTTCGCAGTGTTGCTCGAGAGTTTCTCCAACCATCTTGGTTGACAGACGGGCTTTCATATCCCGGAGGCGCTCAATCTCGTGATCACGATCTTTGATCCGCGTCTCGTACTTATC
>JAESTB010000513.1 GCA_016763815.1 Arenicella sp. | reverse complement strand
GGCTCTCTATTTTTTTGGCTGAGGCTCTCTATTTTTTTGGCTGAGGCTCTCTATTTTTTTGGCTGAGGCTCTCTATTTTTTTGGCTGAGGCTCTCTATCTTTTTGCTCAGACTTTTAAGCATGCCAACGCGGCTCAAAATCTTTTACGCCTAGGAAGACCGCTGCCGCAATCATTTGCAAAAGATTCGCACTCAGATCTCCGCAAGACTTCTACAGCCAGAGCACTGAACATTATCACTAACGCTACACTGTCCGTCAGCACATTTATTGTTACAATAGTAAGCACAACATAACTAATCGGAGATACACCCCGTGCTTAAATCGTACTCGGCAGCCATCGTTGCTGCCTTATTACTTTCGGCCTGTAATCAATCATCAGATCAAACAGCAAGCCAAGCCCCTGAAACCAAGCCAGCATCCGTCGCGGAACAATCACCTGCAACGACACAAGTCTCCGAGTCGCTGAGTGCCAATGCATTCTTCGAGCGTGTATTCGAAGAATCAGTTGCGCGCAGCCCTGAATCGCTTACGTTTTTAGGGCGTAAGGATCGTGCCGATGAATGGGACGATTTATCGGAAGCATATGCCAATGAGTCAATGGAGATAACTAAGGCGCAACTTGTCGAACTGAAGGCGTTCGATAGATCCAAGCTTGATGATGCTACCGCGCTCAGTTATGACCTATTGGTTCAATCAATGGAAGAAGAAATTGAAGACAATAAATGGCGCTTGTACAATTACCCTGTCAACCAAATGTTTGGTCGTCATTCGGGTGTTGTCTCTTTGCTAATCAACCAACACAGCATTAACGACGTTAAAGATGCGGAGAATTACATCGCCCGTCTTAACGCTGTTCCAAGCTTATTCGATCAGCTAATCACCAACATTGAAGCACGTACGGCAGCCAACATCATTCCGCCAAAATTTGTCTTCCCTCATGTTATTCGCGATAGCAATAACATTATCAAAGGCGCGCCTTTTGACGATGGCGAGCCTAGCGCACTGCTTGCAGACTTTAACAAGAAATTAAACGCGTTGAGCGAAAAAGAAGGCAGCGAGTTAGACGCCGATAAGAAAGCTGAGTTAAGTGAAGCGGCTACCTTGGCTCTAAGTAATTCGGTCAAACCGGCATACCAAAAGCTTGCCGCTCATTTAACCGAACTTGAAACCAAAGCAACTACCGACGATGGTATTTGGAAATGGAAAGACGGTGCTGAGTTTTACAATGTCGCACTTAAGCGCACAACCACCACTGACCTTACTTCAGACCAGATTCACGAAATTGGCCTTAAGGAAGTTGCCCGCATCCATAACGAAATGCGCATCATCAAAGACAAAGTCAAGTTTGATGGCGACTTGAAAGCATTCATGCAATTTATGCGTGATGACGAGCAATTCTATTACCCAACCACCGATGAAGGTAAGGCTCGTTACTTAAACGAAGCGATTGCCCTGATTGAGGACATGAAAGGCAAACTAGATGAAATGTTCATTACTAAGCCAAAAGCCGAATTAAATGTAAAAGCGGTAGAAGCCTTTCGTGAGCAATCAGCGGGTAAAGCCTTTTACCAACGACCATCAGAAGATGGAACCCGCCCGGGTTTGTATTACGCCAACCTATACGACATGAAGGCGATGCCGACTTACCAGATGGCGGCCTTGGCTTACCATGAAGGCATTCCCGGACATCATATGCAACTTGCGATTCAGCAAGAATTAAAAGGCGTGCCCAAGTTCCGAAAATTTGGCGGCTACACAGCTTACATCGAAGGTTGGGGACTGTACTCAGAGTACCTACCGAAAGAATTCGGCGCCTATCAAGACCCTTACTCTGACTTCGGTCGTTTGGCGATGGAGCTATGGCGTGCCTGTCGCTTAGTAGTCGACACTGGAATTCACGCTAAGAAATGGACCCGCGAAGAAGGCATTGCGTATTACACCAATAACACTCCGAATGCGATTTCAGACGGTGTAAAAATGGTAGAGCGGCACATTGTAATGCCGTCACAGGCAACGGCTTACAAAATCGGCATGTTGAAGATTCTTGAACTACGTGCTGGCGCCAAGGTAAAACTAGGTGATAAGTTCGATATTCGGGAGTATCACGATGAAATTCTTAAGTATGGTCCTCTACCGCTGAACGTAGTGGAAGCTAAAGTTGACGCTTGGGTTGCGGCAAAACTAGCAAGGTAAGGTAAACGTCAGGGCTAACGCTAGTTAAATTAAAAAGGGTAACGATATTATCGTTACCCTTTTTTATGACTTACATTAAGACCGCTAGCAACAGAATTAACGGAGTATTGAATATCCAAGATTCAATTGAATCAGGGTAACGGCATAAAGTAAAAAGCTGATCGCCAGCACGGCCACTACAGCTTTTCGTGCCAAGCTAACGCTGACCACCGAATTTGACTCCTCATGCCTCTCACTAAGTACATAATAACTCGCTAAGATCATTGCCAAGCCCGAGATGATCGACGCCCACATCCAAAACCCGTCAATATTTGAATAACCGTAGATCAGGTTCCATAAGCCAAAACCCAATAACGAGGCACCGGTAAACCAGATAAACTTAGATGCATGTTGCGTACGCTTGAGGCTATTCCAGGGTGACGGTTGCAAAACCGACAACCCTAGCAACATAACAATACAGATTACAATACCCATAATTTTTCTCTCGTTAAGAACACCACCGTAACAAATACTCTAGCATCAAAGCGTAATTTGATTTTCACCCTGAGCATTAAATTCTCGCATATGCTGAGCCAGTCGACGCAGCAGTAGCAAGCCGACGATCGACAAACTTACCACCATAGCAAACCACATCCCCCTGGCGCCTTCAAGGCCCGGCCACCAACCGTAAAATGACAAGCCAACACCAATAGGCAGACCGAACCCCCAGAACGCTAAGAGCTGATATTTAGGTGGGCTGGAGGTGTCGTGATACGCGCGCAAAGCACAAACCATAGCAACCTGCAGGCAATCGGCAATTTGAAAAGCGGCACCGAAATACAACAACACCACAGCGACTCGAATCACCTCTGGGTCACTAGTGAAAAGACGAATCAGCGGCTCGGTAAATATAAGATAGGCAATACAGATAACCACCGAGACAGCTAAATTAAACAATGTGCCGACCTTAACCGCGAACCATGCCTGATCAGGCAACCCCGAGCCGAGCAATTGCGATGCTCGAATAGTCACTCCCTGACCTAACCCGGTGTACAACATGAAACTCAATGATGCGACTACGATCGCAACCGCATGAGCACCTGCCTCAATCACGCCAAATTTGGCTATCATTATTCCGGCACCAGAAAACATCGCAAGCTCAATTACAATCGACACACCAATAGGCAGCCCGAGTCTAAATGTATTTCTAATGGTTTGACTATTAGGTTTTTCAAAGTCTGAGAGCAACGCACTATGTTTCAACTTTGCGTGCGACCTCAATACCAAAATATTTATCAAGAACGCGGCCCACATTAATACTACGGTAGCCCATGCACAGCCGACTCCACCTAACTTTGGCAGGCCATACAAACCATTCACTAGAACATAGTCGAGAGGAATATTAATCAAAAAAGCGGCGAAGTTAACCAAGAACACTACGCGCGTTAAGCTCATGCCTTCTAAGGTGCCGCGCACCGCTGGCATCAAGCTCATGGGAATTGCGCATAAGCTAATAGCAAACAGAAAATCACGCGCGATTAATAACATCTGCGCCTCGAAGTCAATAAACTGAAAACCCCAAGCGACCGACCAGACCACCAACATGGCTACTAATCCTAACGCCAAGCACATCCAAATGGATTGATGTAGTTGATGCTTTACTGCAGCTTCGTCTTTGGCGCCGAAGTGCTTAGCGACTAAAGGTTGAGTTGCAAAGCCAATGCCCATAAAGAATAGAATGGTCATGTTCCAAACGTTGACGCCTAAATTCATACCTGCCAAATCGAGCGTACTCGCTCGCCCAGCAATCAACACGTCGGTGGCCGACATGCCAACTAGCGACAACTGAGCTAAAGACACAGGAGCCGCTAATTTAACTAGGGACTTTAACTCTGAATATACTGGCACGGCGATGGTCTATATAGATGATTATCGAAACGGCGGCTTACATTAGATTTAATCTAAGTTCAAATGGCATTTTCTAAAAAGTAAGACTAGTTTTCTGCAAAGAATAATTATAATCGCCAAGCTGATGAAACACTATGCATTTAGATGCATCGCGACATCGGTACTTGCCTCGGCACTTATAGCCTAGTCGTTTTCAGCGATACAGCACTCTTTAAAAAATAAACACTTCTAGCGAAAAACAAATGCGCATGAAAAAGACTAACACCGAATTTCTCGGCAACTGAAAACAGACTCACAATAATCGCTAGTCTGCTGGGTCACGAAACAGGGAGTCAGCGGCTAATTGATATTCATCTAATGACACACCACGGCGTAACAGAAAAACGGGCGGCAAAGTTGCCTGCTCAGTGTCTGTTGACGACTTCCATTTTTTGTGAGGCTCTTTTAAGTATTCATCTGACTCAGTAATTGCATAAAGACTAACGGCAATTAAAAATGAACATAGCCATTTATTGCGATTCTGAATGTGTGTTGTATAACTAAACACACCAGCCAATAACCAAATCGAGAATACGCCAAATAGTAATATTGACAAGGTTTCGCCCAAACTAACATCTTGCAAATTAAACCGTACAAACAACAATATTAAACCGACAAGGTTAAGCACCACGGTTGCCAAACTCCCTAAAGCCCAGAGCGCTTTGATATTACTCTCACCCCGAATTAGCTTGGCAACAAAGCCGAGCACCAAACTCCAAATTAATAACAGCAACACTACACTAAAGGCCGCTAACACAAGGTTTTCAAGCTTCACCGGTTCGATCGAGCTGCTATATTCTTGAGCCGCTTGCGTCAAAACTGCAAACACGGTCAAGATAAAAAGAGCTCTGATGCGGCTAAAACGCTCAGCTAATAAAAACCACTTCGACCTAAGTGCCGCAGGTGCTACCGCTGTGTCGGCATCAAACACTTTAATTCGAGTGTCGCCAATGCTTAAGATATCGCCGAATCGATATAGTTGGCTGTTACCGTTTAGGGCTTTACCGGCGAGCCTAGAACCGTTTGTGCTACTGACATCATCAATTAGAATTTGTTGCTCTTGGTTAACACTGAACCTCAGGTGATCCGCGTCAACAAATCGATCTTGAATGATTATGTCGCTATTCCAAGCTCGGCCTATTGATAGACCATTAGTGTTAAGCTTAACCCGTTCTATACGTAAACCTTCTTTGCCAATAATTTCAACTATAAGATTCCTCATAGCGACCTCTCGATAAACTTGCGATTTAGCAGCGATATCTGATCAGCTTCTATCGCCGAGATAGAGAGGTGCGTTACGAACTGCTGCAAACCATCGATACGCTCAATCATCAGCAGCGAATCGTAGAGGCCAACAAGCTTCTTAAAAGACCTTATATAGGTGGTCGCGCGAACGAATTGCTGACTATCTTCATTTCCTTTCAGAAAATCGACATGGCATCGGTAATTGCTTGAATGCTCATAATTAGACGTATTATTAGCCGACATCCAAGGGCGAATAGAGCTGGTAAGCTGCAAGTTCCCAAGTGTAACGGCGGACGAGTGATCAAAGCTAAAGTACAGCTCGCCGGCACTCAAAGACGAATCTAGATAAAGTGAATTGCCGGCACGGCAGCTTTTAGAAATCGATGCAATATCGCGCTCTTTATTCGACTCATTAGTTTGCCCCCAGCATTGAAAATCTTTTCGAATTTCGCCAAACAAATCTAGCCCAGCAAACTGTTCGGTCGGCCATTCGCTATCGAGTAATTGTTGGATACGAGGCCGTTGCCATTGTTTTATTTGACGCGCAATTTCATTTTGATAGTCAGCTTGAGAAATCGTTCGTCCAGCTTTAACCAGTTGTATCACGTTGTTAGCCGGCACCAAAAAACTTAGTTGACTGCCTGCCGTCGCGACATTTACTCCAACGACTTGACGAGCGCGTTAACCGCAGGACCCCCACTCATACCTGGGTTTAAGCTACCCGAAAATAATATTTGCTCATTATAACTATGCTCAACCATGCCGTTATTAGGGCCCTTTACTAAACTAGTACCGTAATCCCGAGGATTACCAAGTGCATACACCGTTTCGCCCTTGCTAAGCATGGTATCGCTAAAGCTAAGAAACCGAGTGCTCGGTGATGAGTGCCTTAGTATCGCTAAATCATTAATGACATCAAAATCCAATAACTCTAAGGCACCCTTTTGTCCAGTATGCGATTGATACTCAATCTTGTGGTTCTCTGGCGCCTGAGCAAATGATGAGATCACGTGATAGTTAGTCACAATTAGACCATCACTTGAAACCTGAAAGCCCGAGCCTATCGACGATTTGCTGCCAGCTTTTGGCGAGACAACCCTAATTTGATAGACCTGATCGTAATAGTCTTGAAATGTCTCATTACCAAGCCCAGAGTTAGACGACGAGAGGGATATTGATGGGCTCGATATTTTTATCTGATTATCTTGTGCCTCATTAGCGTGTGCAAAGCGGCTCACCCCAAATATGTTCACGACTAAAGTAAACATACATAAAGTGGTTACCCAACCCAATTGACACAGGCGGCTCAGCATCAAGCTGAGTATTGTCTTTTGTTTCATAATCCGTTCAAACTAGATGTTTCACACCATAGAGTGTGATGCCCGACTCCATAACTCCAAGAGCCCCCCAATAACACATAGTATAACCGAGTCGCGGATACGCCGCGACGAGCTCAGCAAACTATTCTATATTGACTATTGAATAGCAGAGTCGATCATGCGCTCCTTGGCTAGACTACCGTGATCGCTGGGCAGTCGGGCTTAATTTTGTTCGGGGCGAGTAATGCTAATCGGCTCTAGATCTTTTTAAAAACAAATAAGCGAGAGGCGAAGTCGCCCTTCTCTAAGTAGCCCGCCTGATCTGCTTGCATAGCGCAAACATACGGCATATCTAAACCCATATTCATTAAGGCATCGCCGCCGAATAACAGGTCACTTGCGGCTGAGTGTTTATCAAGCAGTTGATACTGTGCGATCGCATCTAGCTTTAACAAGCGCGCTCACCTGCAGCCAGCACGATACTGGTGCCTCGACTCAGTTCAGAATATTGCTCAGCGTGTTCCGCCAGCACCGGTTCCTCTACAAATAGTGGTCGAAACGGCTCGAGCTCTCGCAATAATACCGTTGCCATTGGTAGCAACATTCGGCCGTGAAAGTCTAAGCCAAAATCGACCGAGCTTCCTAAGTCTCCACGAATAATCGCAACACGCTCGATTATCTTATCGACGGCTCTATGACCATCTGCTAGGTAGCAAACAGCAATCCAAGGCGCAAGATGGCCCTGATCCTGACAATCCATACCGGCTTAACTTTAAAAATTTTCAAATGCCCCTAAATATAGTGTACAAAGTAATTTAGGAGGTTCTTATGTCAAACCAATATGAAGGCAAAGCAGGCTGGATGCGAGTTCTATTCGTTGCGCTATTTTGGATAGTATTTTACATGTCACAACTAGTAATCGCCGCGGTAGTAGTGGCTCAATGTGCGTTTGCATTGATTAGCGGCGCACCGAATCCGCAGCTATTAAGTTTCGGCGACAGCCTTAGCCGTTATGTGCAAGAAATATTGCGCTACGTGACATTCAATAGCGATCAACGCCCATTTCCATTTTCTGATTTCCCAAAATCAGACTTAGCGATTGTCGAGGAAAAAACAGTTCAGTCAGAAAACTAGCCTACTTACGCCTAATCCGAGGGGCTTATTTTGCTTAGGCTTAGGTCGCAATAGATATGTTGCTCACTTGGAAACCATCAAGTGAGCATTTCATTTATCAGGCGAGTAACGATCGCCAAGCAGGTACCTTGGCCCTGCCCCGAATTCGGCCGCTGAGTCATTAGGGTTATACAGGCGACAGCTTTTTAATGACAAACACCCGCAGCCTATGCATCCATCTAGCTTAGATTGTAGTGTTCTCAAGCTTTCAATCCGCTGTTCTATCTCCTTACTAAATTTGTTACTCAGGCGAGTCCAATCGGACTTAGTCGGTGTGCGCTTGTCAGGTAACGAATCCAATACTTGTCGTACTTGCTTGAGCGAGTAACCTAAGTTTTGAGCAATCAATATAAACGATACCCTTCTGATAACGGCGCGTGCAAACACTCTATGACCACTATTGCTACGAGCGACAGGGATCAAAGCTTGGTCGGCATAAAACCTGATCGTCGAGACGTTAGTGCCGGTGCGCTTGGCTATATCGCCGATACTGAGTAACGAACCTTTTACTGTTTTCTTATCGTTGTGAATACTGACCATTACACCGTTGCTCCAAATTATTAAAAAAACGCTTTACCTCAAGTTAACTTGAGCTATTAAACTTCTTTCTACCGCAAAAATCAAATGGGAAAAATCATGAAAGAAGCTTATTTAGAACACGCCAATATCACCGTCAGCAACCCCGATGCGACAGCCTCAATCTTGTGCAACATATTCGCCTGGAAGGTTCGCTGGTCAGGTGAGGCTATGGACAACGGCTACACCGTGCACGTTGGAGGCACAGATTCGTACCTCGCTATCTATACCAACGATCAAGTATCAGCCTCAGCCAGCAATGATTTCAAGACCATCAAAAATCTAAACCACCTAGGTATTATAGTTGATGATTTGGCCTTGATTGAGGCGAGAGTTTTGGCCGCCGACTGTAAACCACACAACCACCGTCATTATCAAAACAAAGATTCAAGCTCTAAGCCTAGCTCAAATTTTTACTTCCATATAATCGATGATCTAGAAAAAGAAGTTATACATTATGATAATTAGGTATTGCGTTTCAAGTAAGAGATCAAGCCGAGCAGGCTCAGAAAAGCAAAGCCCAAGCCAACCAAGGTAATAAAAATTCGATAAACCAGCCCTAACTTTGCAGTGTGCAGCGGGTATGAAAAGCCGAATACCCGCTTAGCCCTTAATTGCGCCAGCTCGTCTTGAATTGTTAACTCGCCGTTAGCATGAGACGTTAAAGAGCTACGTCCAAGACGATGCCAGCCCTCTTTCTGTTGAAGGTTCACTGACTTCCTATTTGACTTTATCGAGCTCGGTTGAACCGAGCGTATGCGAGATTCGGGAAATTTGTTTTTGGCCATCTCAATCGCGGTCGACCAAGTTGGCAAACCATCACTTGCGTCAAAAATTGTGTTTTCGACAATTGCCTGACCATCAGCGCCGAGACTCTCTAACAGGACAACTTTTGACTCTTGCGGATAAACCAAAATGACCCCGGTGATCGTAAGCAACAAGATCGGCAAGCAAAATATCGCCCCGATGTTTGCGTGGCTCACCATTAATGCGCCACGCCTAAGCGATT
>JAESTB010000512.1 GCA_016763815.1 Arenicella sp. | reverse complement strand
GAAAATATTTGCGTGCTTGTTTGTGAAAAAAATAACTCAGAATCATTTTCCTTAAATGTTTCTTCAGAGAAGTATTTTTCAGGGTAGTTTGCGTCATTATAATAATGAACTGTGACGATGTATTTACCATCTTGCATATACCTATTTTCTAAATCGGCATCTACACGACTCACGGTTGATGACTTGGTAAGTATGTCATTAGTACCAACCGCTCTAGCTTTCATTCCGGTATCGAATTCATGAAATTTTGCTACCTCGTTCTCAATATCCGTTTGAGAAGCTCGTTTGCGTGGAGCCTTACGCGTATTTTCGTCTAGTTCTCTCGAGATGTTATAAAGTTTTAGTTTTTCCTCTACGGTTAATTTCTGCACATCTATTTCTTGCTCATTCGCGTAAACAGTTCCAACAAAAACGCCCATAATTAAGGTGAGCACCAAAATGACACTGCCTTTCAACTTAACAATCAATACATCCATTAACATTTCCTAGTAATTTTAAGCGACCAACCCCTTGAGCCTGACCATCCTCCGGTCACTGTAAAAATTGACCGACAATTGCCCCTTTTATCACTTCACCCTAAAGCGAGTTGAACTGTAACAAGTATGTGCATTCACCGTCAACTGGTCATATGTACTCGACTTCAGGTTTGTGATTTTATTAAATCAAATTAAAAAACCAAATATAATTTCCTACCCAACAAATATATAAACCCTTTTTAGGGGTTTGCTTAAAATCAATAAAATATGAGTCGTCACCTATTTTCTGTCCCCATTTCTTGCATTTCTTGGTTCGATATTCCCATCCAATAGACCACTAATTAAATACGGAAATACGTGTCGGCTTTCTTGCTTAAGCATTCTTACTTGTAATGCCTGTCCCAATTTATTGCTTTGATCGTACGTTGGGGCGTACAATCTTTGATTCTAAAACATAAGAGCAACCTTGGGCACCCTGAGGTTTGAGAAATGAACAATCGATCAGACGACAAGCTAAATCAACTAGTAGCAAGCGCCAGAGTAGCCAGTGAGACCAGAGCGCAAGGGTATCGACACAAGGCATTGACCATGTACCCGCATATTTGTGGTCGCTGCGCGCGTGAGTTTGATAAGAAGAACCTGTTTGAATTAACGGTACATCACCGCAACCACAATCATGACGATAACCCTGAAGATGGCAGTAACTGGGAGTTGCTTTGCGTTTATTGCCATGACAATGAGCATCAAAGGAATTTGGACACGAGCCGTCATAACGGTGCGGACAAAGAAGCCCAACGCAAAGGCGCAACCAGCAACCCGTTTGCCGATCTGAAGTCTTTGCTCAAGAAAAAATCAGAGTAACGGTTGAGACACAACCAGAGCCACCCAGAGCTGGTCGCGCCCTAGGGGTTTTCTATTGGGCAATCAATAAACTGACTGGCGCGATAGACGTTATTTTTGTCTTGTGCAGGCCACCCTCGTTCTGGAATGTAAAATGATTCTGGATCAGCGCCTATTACAATATAATTTAATTCATACACGTGTTTAGGAACCATACAAACCGGACAGGCAGATACTCGTTCATCCTCTGAGTTTGACTGATCGAGCAAATTTGCTGATTTCATATTAATTCAGGATTAAAAAGCGGTGAGGAAGAATTTAAAACCTTGAGCCTTACCTTCCACGAACTAACATCAAATTCTTTTCTAAGAATGCCTGTCCCGATCATTAGATATTGCTTTCAGTTTTGTCGTTTTCAATGCAGTTGACTCACCGCGTCGGCAATCGCTTGCCCATCAAACGGGCCAATTAGGTTAATAAACACCGCATTCTCTGGCGTACTGACCATTACCGATACACCATCAATCTGGGTGTTGTCGCCATTGTGCATAACTACCACACGTTCATCATCTTCGTACACCTTCGCCAGTATCTGCCAATTCTGTGCTTGCAAAGCCACCACCGATTCAGCAATCGCAGCATCGAACGCCTCGCGATTATCGCCCACTTCATAAACATGGAGCTGCACACCGTTGAGGTCTGCTAGCACATCCTTAACAACACGTGCTTCAGCGTCGATCTTATGGTCTGAGTTTTCGACGATTTTCTCAAATATCCATCTGGCCGGCCCAACCCCGCCAGGGCCGAGTTTGACCGAGACTAAGGCATTCACCGAGTTACCTTTTGGCATTACCAGTTCAGCATAGCCAGGTTTAGATTTAACCCCACTAGAGGCATACAGGTAGCCTGCGCCGCCAATAAGCATCAGCGTGGCCACCAGGATCATACAACCTTTTAAGAATTTCATGACTAGTTAATCTCAATGTTGATTTTGTCAGTTACTTTGGCGATGTTGGCCGGGTCAATCTCGCCAACAATATTAATAAACACCGCTTCGCCACCGCCTTTCTCAGGCGAGACCACCATCACCACCACGCCGTCAATCACTTGGTCGGTGGACTTACTGAAGATGCGCACCTTTTGGTTCTCTTCATTGTCGTTCACGGTGACTAAGGTTTCCCAGCTATCCAGCTTGAGCGCATTGCTCACTCGATCAAGCGCGGCGTTGGCCGTTTCAAGTTCCTCATTCAAGTCGTAAACACGCACTTGTATGGTTTCAAGTTTGGATAAAATCTCCGCCACTTCGGGGTCTTCTCGGTCGGCGAAATGGCCGATAATTTGCATTAGGTTCGCGTTGAGATTGACCTCCACTTTGGGCTCGCCGTATTGCGTTGACAAGTCCGAAAAATCAAATTGGCCGGCAGTGAGTGCGTGTGCCGGGCCGCTCAGCAATAAGGCCGTGAGGCTCGATGCAAAGGTCAATAATAGGTTTCGCTTTAAGGTCTTCATAATGTCCTCTCATAGTTAGGTTACTAGTAAAGTTAGTTGCGCCGCTTGCGCTCGGCGCGGTGGTTTGCTACCGGATTCAGGTGCTCGATTGAGACACACACACACACCGGTTCTTGTTAAATTCGTTACAGAGGGTAAGGCTCGTCGGCCAACACTTTCACCAAGCCATTAACCACTCGATAAAGTACCCACAACCAGGTGACACACCAGACTAGGAAGCCAACGCCAACCACAATAAAAATGGCGCCAATAATCATCCAAAATAAGCTCCACCAGAAAACCCGCGTGACATTAACCAAATGGCTGTGGTAGATCGTGCCGTAAGCGTCACTCTTTTGGATCATTGCCCAAATCGCACCAAACAACAGTGGAATGGCGGTAAACAAACCGATCGCCAACAAGATGTAAGACACCAAGGCATGGCCTTTGTATTCGCTGCTGTTGGAAATGCTTGAAGTGGTGGTCGCTAATGCGCTCATTGAATTGCCCTCGCAATGTAATTAAGTTACAGAGCACCGAACGTAAATCGCGCTCTCATTAACTTAGATACATAATTTGGGCTTTTGGATTCAGATTTGGGGGTGGTGTTTTGCACGGCTTAGGAGTGTTGTAGCAAAACGCAAGGACACGGCCCCCTTATTTTGTATTTTGTGGCGATTTTGGCGACAGCGTTGAAGTGCCTCAGGACGAGTACCACTTTAGTAATGAAGCAGCGCTTGGCGCATTCTGCGATGAACCAACTCTGATCTAATATGCCCTAGCAACCTCGAGTGCTACCACGCGCGCAGGGGTCAAGTTCAACCTGTCGAGCTTAGTTTTCTAGCGGTGCAGCACCGCACCACATTTTCTGCGGCTTGCTGAATTGTGAACGTCAGTATCGCGACACTCTACCAGTAACT
>JAESTB010000041.1 GCA_016763815.1 Arenicella sp. | reverse complement strand
CGTAATTGCAGTAGATCATTGGTGATATTTAAAGCCGCCATAATCGCGCAACGTTCCGCACCAATGATCTTGCCTGTTTTTTTTATCTCTTTCATATTCTTGTCGAGATAACGTGCCGCGTCCATAAGCTCTTCTTGTTCTTCTGGAGGGCAGGCCACGGCAAACTCGCGGCCCATGATAGAGATGTTAATGCCTTTTGATTGCATAGGGCTCGACATGAGAGGTTAGTGATTCAAGTGCGGTTGGTGGGGGCGAAAACAGTTCAATTTGCGATCGTAACCTAGGTTACTGATCTTCAAGAGTGCGAAGCTTAGCAACGATTTTTTCTAATCGGCTACACGCAAGGCGATTCTTTTCCTTGAGTTGAGTCTTTTCACTCATCAAGGAATGTTGTTCAGTCTTTAGGTTTCGGTTTTCGCTGCTGAGGCGTTTGCATTCGCCAATTAAGGTTTCAATGCGTTGTTCTAGACCGAGCATGTTGGCTTCCATTCGAAAGACCCCTTGTTTTTGGTATCAACGCTATATTAGGCGTGGAGTGTGAGCACGTCAACTCACTAACCCTGCAGAAGCTAATAAAACCTCGCTGACAAGGCCTGCTAGGTGACTCAATCCATGTCAAAGAGGTGCCAATTCGAGCGGCCATTGTGTTTAAATGGTGACATCTTTGGCGCGCAACAAGGTAGAATTGAGTGAGCCAGTTTCGGTATAGCCGTGACTTAAATTCGCTGTATAGATAGCCGATGTTGTTTTTACCAAAATATGCGGTCCACGTTGGTCGCTAGTGATAGAAAATTATGACTAATTTAGTTGACAGTTTTACTCAAATTGAAGCGACCCTAGAGTTAGCTGGGATCGAAGAGTTGACTCCAAGTGAAGTACACGGCACCATTGTCGGTGCAATGTGCAACCACATGAAATCAGGCGTTACTCCTGATTTACTCAAGTTGATTGAACCTAATGCCGACGCTAAGGATGGTCGTTTTACGCAGCTTAGTGAGATGCTTTATGAACAGTATCGTGTAACTAGCGAGTTGCTGATCGAAACCAAAGACGGCTTCGATTTGATTTTGCCAGACGAAGACACACCACTAGACGTACGGGTTGATGGCATTGCGAGTTGGTGTAAGGGATTTATCTTAGGCTTACTGTATAACAATGCTTTTAGCATTGATCAATTGCCAGAGAGCGGTTCTGAAATAGCTAGAGATCTAATGGAGATCGCCGAGGCGGCAGCCGGAGCCGGCGAGCAAAATGAAGAAGATTGGGCGCTGTCTGAATTGCATGAGTACATCAAAGTTGGCTCACAATTGATTTTCGAATTTATATACCCTGAAAGCTCGGCCAAAGAGCCTCAACAAGCTTAGTAAAATCAATTAGAAAGTTTCGATATGAATGCAGAAACATATGCTCGAAGGCGTGCCGAACTGGTTAATCAGATCGGCGTCAACGATATTGTTATCGTTGCGACCTCTCCTATAAGGTCGCGTAATAGTGATGTTGAATACCAGTTTAGAGCCGATAGTGACTTCTATTATTTAAGCGGCTTTACCGAGCCAGAAGCGGTGCTGGTTATTTGCCCGGGTCGAGCACGGGGCGAATATGTCATGTTCTGTCGTGAAAAAGACCGCACTCGCGAAATGTGGGATGGTAGGCGAATTGGGCTAGAGGGCGCTATTGAATCTTATGGCGCGGATGATGCCTTCCCAATTGAAGACATAAACGATATTTTACCGGGCTTGATGGAAGAGAAAGAAAAAGTCTTTACTACCGTTGGCCGGTACCCCGACTTCGATGCCCAGTTGCTCGGCTGGATGAACAAGATCAAGCAAGATAAACGCCTAGGCAAGCACGCGCCGTATGAGTTCGTCGATCTTAATCATATTTTACACGAGCAGCGTTTGATTAAACGCCCAGATGAAATCGCGTTGATGCGTAAAGCGGGCAAAATGTCAGCGGCGGGTCACGCTCGTGCGATGCAAGTGTGTCGGCCGGGCTTATTTGAGTATCAAGTTCAGGCTGAGATGGAGTGCGAATTCCGTAAGGCTGGAAGCCATTATAACGCGTATCCATCGATAGTGGCGGGTGGCAAAAATGCCTGTATCTTGCATTACACTGAAAACCAAGACCAGCTTAAAAGTGGAGACTTGTTGTTGATTGACGCAGGGGCCGAGTTCGGTTGCTATGCGGCTGACATTAGCCGCACTTTTCCTGTTAATGGTCGCTTTAGCCCCGAGCAATTGGCCCTTTATGAAATTGTATTAGCGGCTCAAGAAGCCGCTTTTGAGCATTGCAGCCCCGGCCACGGTTGGAACGAGCCACATGAAGCGGCGGTCAAAGTGATCTCTCAAGGGTTATTAGACGAAGGCTTACTTCGAGGGTCGTTGGAGCAAGTGTTGGAGACGCAAAGCTATAGCCAGTTCTATATGCATCGAACTGGTCATTGGCTTGGCATGGATGTGCACGATGTTGGCGACTATCAAGTGGATGAAGCCTGGCGTGAGTTAGAGCCGGGGATGGTGTTTACCGTCGAACCGGGTGTCTACGTGAACCCGGCTGACGACGTTGATCAGCGTTGGCATCATATTGGTATTCGCATTGAAGACAATATTTTAGTGCGCCGTGATGGCTATGAAAACCTCACTGAATCGGCTCCCAAGAAGCCGAGCGATATCGAAGCCTTAATGGCCTCTTAATACTGAGGGATAGATCATTTTGTCTACAGCTTCAGCCATTGCTACAACTGCAAGCAGGTCAGACATAGCGATTGTTGGCGCGGGTCTGATTGGCTCAGCCATTGCCCTGTGGTTAGCCAGGCACACCAATTACTCGATCAGCCTTATTGAACGCAACCCAGTGATGCTGTTGCCGCATCAGGCAAACCAGCGAGTGGTGGCTTTGGGTGTTTTGGCGACTAATTTCTTAGATGATATTGGCGTTTTTTCGAGCCTTACTAGCGAATACTGTAATCCCTATCAAAAAATGTTTGTTTGGGACGAAAACTCAGATGGTGAGTTAGCATTCGATGCGGCGAACGTAGATCAGGCATGCCTAGGTCATATGGTTGATAGCCAAATGTGTACCTATCAGTTACAGCAGGCGGTACTGACCAGTCGGGTTAATTGTCACTTCGATGTGCGTGCTAGCAAGCTTGACTTGAGTCGATCTGGCGCCAGCCTCGATACAGAATCGGGCCGTTTTGACGCTAAACTGCTGATTGCGGCGGACGGAAGCCACTCATGGGGACGCCACCAAGCGAAGATATTTGCTAACCGTAAAGACTACCGTCAGCGCGGT
>JAESTB010000511.1 GCA_016763815.1 Arenicella sp. | reverse complement strand
TTTGATTTTTTGTAATGCTTTCTCCAGTTCTTTCAATTCTTCTGGAGTGATCATTCCAGCCGCCAATCCAGCGGCCTCTCCTTCGAGTAATACGCGCGCCTCGAGAAGTTCGAACGCACTAATTTCACGACTAAAGTCATCATTAACAAGATGATTTCCGAGAACGTAAACGCCAGACCCTGCTTTTACCGAAACTTCTTCTTTTGCTTCTGGGGCGATAATTGCTTCGCGAATAGTCGGTCGGCTAACGCCGAAGCGCGCGGCCAATTCGCGTTCCGTTGGTAAGCGGCTACCCACAGGAAATTCGCCTTCATTAATCAAAGTCGAAATTTCGTTAAAAATAGTAATATACAATCGTTCTTTACTGGCCATTTCCTTATCTGTGAATAGTTAGAGTCTAAGCAGGATACTAAATATAAGATTAAATTGTAATACAATCCATGGCAATTCCAAACTATTCTCAGCCTCTTATAATTGTTTAAATCCGAAGTTTAATATGTTTTCTGTGATCTAAATCATGCCTGCTTGTGTGAGATACCGCCTGTGCATAGTGATTTAGGGCAATTGAAACTATTATTTTGTTTTAAGAACGCGGCATTGTTAATTGGTATTACAATATATTTACTTTTGACCCAATAAAAGCATATAATTGGTAATACATAATTGTTTGTGCATTATGTCTGTGACGTCCTCCAGGTATCGGGCCGACGTGCTTGTTGATGAAATGTGCAACGAAAATAATTTAACTGACAATATGCTTAACAATTTTTTTACAAATGGGTTCTTTACGGCAGCCATCATGGTTTTTGCCTTCAATGCCGCTGATACTGCAACGGCCGCCGAATATATGGTGATTGACCAAGTCGAATATGCAGAGGCAATGCAAAAGCTTCAAGCAGGCGATTCGATTATTCTAAAAAACGGAGTCTGGAACGACTTTGAAATACTTTTCGAAGGCCAGGGCAGCGCCGAGAACCCAATCACATTGACCGCTGAAAAAAAAGGTGAAGTGGTTATTAGTGGCCAATCTAATCTGAGTTTGTCAGGTAAGTATCTAGTTGTGTCGGGTTTAGTCTTTAAAAACGGGTTTACGCCAACGAATACGGTTATTTCGTTTCGAAAGAGTAAACAAGAGCTGGCTAGCTATTCGAGGGTTACCGAAACGGTTATTGATAGTTTTAATAACCCCGAGCGTTTTGAGAATGACAGTTGGGTTGCTATGTATGGTCGACACAATCGTTTCGACCATAATCATCTCGAAGGAAAGAAAAATAAGGGTGTAACTATGTCTGTGCGCCTTAATACGCAAGCAAGCCAAGAAAATTATCACCGGATCGACCATAACTACTTCGGCCCTAGACAAATTCTTGGGTCCAATGGCGGAGAAACTTTACGTATTGGTACAAGCCATTACTCGCTCACGGATTCATTTACTACGATAGAAAATAACTACTTTGACCGTTGCGATGGTGAGCTGGAGATTATTTCGAGCAAGTCTGGCAACAATAAATTTATTGGTAATGTGTTCTTTGAATCACGCGGCACCTTAACCATGCGCCATGGCAACGATACTCTTGTTGAGAACAATGCGTTTTTCGGAAATGGTGCTGACCACACTGGTGGGATTCGTTTGATCAATAAGCGACAAACGGGTTCGTAACAATTATATGGAAGGTCTCGCTGGTTACCGCTTTGGTGGTGGTTTAGTCGTTATGAACGGTGTGCCGAATTCACCGATCAATCGTTATCACCAAGTAGAGGACTCGGTTATCGAGAACAATTCGTTGATAAACGTGGAGCATATTCAATTGGCGGCAGGCAGTGATACTGAACGCTCCGCGGTTCCTCTCAGAACTAAATTTAATAGTAACCTTATCTACAATAAAGATAGGCATGATCCGTTTACTATTTACGACGATATTAGTGGAATTTCATTTAATGGAAATATTATCAATGGCGTCGAAAATTTTCAAATCCCCACTGGCTTCGAAAACAGCTCGTTTGCGGTAAAGCATAAACCGAATGGATTGACGCTTGCTAAGTCGCATGACGCAGGCATTAGTGCCGACTTTAATCCGATTGAAAAAAATCAGGTAGGGGCCGCATGGTACGCTAAGTCCAGCGCGACTCCCGTTTTTGGTCAAGGAAAGACCATTGTTGTTGCACCTGGTTTAGATACGATTAGTGACGCCCTTAAACTGGCAAGTAATAGTGACGTATTGAGTTTGGCTGACGGCGCTTATACCGTTTCTAGAGTACTTGATCTAGACAAAGCGATAACCCTAAAAGCTAAGTCTAAGTCCCATCAGGTACAGATTTCTTTCGAGCGAGGTGCGCTATTCGAGATTCAAGATGGCGGAAGTTTAAAGCTAAGTGGTTTGAAAATCTCTGGTAGCGAGTCGCCGGATAGCTCTGGTAACGCGGTGATTCGAACTCAGCGCCGGTCGATGCTAAGCAACTATGACCTAGTTATCGAAAACTGTGAAGTAGTAGATTTGGATATCAATCATTCGTTTGATTTCTTGAATGTTACGAAGGGAACATTTGCTGATCGAATTGAAATCACTAATTCGAAATTCAAGAACATTACCGGCTCTTTGCTGGGCTTAGATAAAGAGAGCGACGACTACGGAATTTACAACGCCGAATACGTCACCATAAAAGACTCTCATTTTGATTCGCTAGAAGGTGATTTAGCCGACTTCTATCGTGGAGGTACTGAAGAAAGTACGTTTGGGCCACACTTCGAGTTAAGCAATTCAACTGTTAATAAAGTCGGATCAGGTAAGCGTAATAAGTCTAAGAGTTCGCTATTACTGCATGGTGTGCAAGTCACCAATATTAGCAACAATAGGTTTACAGATAGCTCTGTGATCGTGGTTATGCATACCGTGGGCGAACCCGTGACAAAAATAACAAATAACCAGTTTGTTGATACTCCTGAAATTGTCGTTAATGAGCTTAACAGTGATAAGAGTAATACCGCTGAGTTATCTGCCAACACTTATACGCAAAGTAAGAACTAAACAGCGCTTAGTTCGATTGTGACGTTAGCTATCTAGAGCAATGACTAATTGGCAGGTACCCTAGCGATTGCGTTGACCATCATGCCTTTATTAAAAACCAAGAATGAATTTCGAGACTTAATGCCATGAGTAAACAGAACCCACCTTTTGTAGTTGCTGACCCAGATCTAATCGAACCTGTTGCCGATGGAATTAAGCGCCGATTGTTAGCCTACGGACCAGACTTAATGGCCGTGAAGGTCTGGTTTGAAGAGGGTGCTATTGGTTATCAACATCAACATATACATACTCAAGTTGCGTATGTAGAGAGTGGTGAATTTGAAGCAATGATTGACGGAGAAACGCAAATTTTACGAGCTGGCGATTCGTTCTATGTCGCACCGAATAAATTACATGGTGCCGTGTGCAAAAAAGCGGGGGTATTGATCGATATTTTCAATCCACAGCGTGAAGACTTTCTAAAAGGAGAATAATAATGCAAATCAAAAATTTACGCTGGTGGGTCATTACGCTTATCGCACTTGCAACGGTCATTAACTATATCGACCGACAAACACTCAGCGTGTTGTGGCCATTTATGGGGAAGGAAATCTACCCCAATAAAAGTGCCGCTGAGCTGAAGGAAATCTACGGAATTATTAGTATTGTATTCCTCTTTTCTTATGCATTTGGCCAAGCCTTATTTGGTAAAATTTTCGATTGGATAGGTACGCGTCTAGGCTTTGTTTTGTCAATTGGCGTTTGGTCAATTGCGACGGCTTTACATGCTTTCGCACAAGGAATATTAACATTCAGCCTATTCCGTTCTATTTTAGGTATTTCAGAAGCGGGCAACTGGCCGGGTGCAGCAAAGGCTAATGCCGAGTGGTTTCCCACTAAGGAACGGGCGTTGGCGCAAGGTATCTTTAATTCAGGTGCGGCTATTGGCGGAATCATCTCGATTCCATTGGTTGCCTACTTGGCGATTTTCTTTAGTTGGAAAGCGATTTTTGTGATCGTCGGACTGACCGGCTTGTTGTGGTTAATCCCATGGGTGATCCTGGTCAAAGCGCCGCCTAAAGATCATCCTTGGATTACAGCTGAAGAGCGAGAGTACATTCTTACTGGGCAAAAAAATCAGGTTGCCAGCTCGGACAATGACTATGCGCCGACAACACGCCAGCTGCTGTCTCATAAGCAAAGCTGGGGAGTGATCATAGCGACTGCCGCTATTGACCCAATATGGTGGTTATTTATTGTTTGGATTCCGACCTACCTTGTTGAGGTTTACAACATGGACGTTAAGGGTCTCGCTATCTATGGTTGGGTCCCTTACGTTGGCGCTATGTTCGGAGCATGGTTTGGCGGTTTACTAGCTCAGAATCGCTTGAAGGCGGGGTGGACAGTGAACAAAACCCGCAAATTAGTTATTTCTTTAGGTTGTCTGATTATGTTGCCGAGTTTGCTTATGTTGGCCAACCCAGGAGGCCCTGTGAGCGCAGTACTCATTATGGCTACTATCTTGTTTGGCTTTCAAACCTCGATTGGCAATGTGCAAACTTTACCAAGTGACTTCCTTGGTGAAAAGAGCGTCGGTTCTCTTGCTGGATACGCTGGTATGGCGGCAAAGCTCGCTGCAGGTGCCTTGATTTATTCAGTGCCATGGTTTACTGCTGACGGTAACTATACGGTAGTGTTTGTTATAGGCGCAGGTTTAGCCGTACTTGCAATGGCTAGTATCTGGTTGCTTTGCCCAAAAATTGAACCGTTAAAAAGCAAGCATTCGTAAGGTTTGTTAATGCCCTCGGGGTATGCACTAACCATTGGTCACCGACTAACTAGTCTCTTGACTTAGTTAGTCGGTAGCGTCGAATTACAGGCTTAGAAAAGCGTAACACCTGAGAATAAGGTGTTAATGATATTTACATAAGTAGGAAGTATTATGAAATTTAAGAACAAAGTTGTTGTTGTTTCTGGTGGCGCACGCGATATCGGCAAAGCGATATCACTTAAACTGGCCGCTGAAGGCGCAAAAATCGCAATCAATTACCATGGCTCAGAAGATAAAGCCAAAGCTACATTGGCCGAGATTACCAACGCTGGCGGGCAAGCGATTATTGTTCGAGGAGACATGACAAAGAACGCTGATGTAAATGCATTGGTTGAAAAAACGCTTGCTGAATTTGGCCCTAAAATTGATAGCCTAGTTAATGTCGTCGGTGGCCTTGTCGCTCGTAAAACGATTGATGAAATGGATGAAGGTTTTTTTAATCAGGTAATGAGTTTGAATCTAAATTCGACCTTTTTAACTACCAAGGCTTGCACGCCGCATATGCCGGAAGGCAGTTCGATTGTTAATTTTTCATCATTGGCTGCTCGCGACGGAGGAGGCCCCGGCGCCTCGGTCTATGCGACTTCAAAAGCGGCGGTGACTACCTTTACCCGTGCTATGGCAAAAGAACTTGGTCCAAGAGGAATAAGAGTTAATGCTCTGTGCCCAGGGGTTATTAGTACACTTTTTCATGACACCTTTAGCAAAGACGAGGTTCGTAAAAAGATAGCAAATGCCACGCCACTTGGTCGTGAAGGTGCGCCCGAAGAAGTGGCCGATGCTGTGGCCTATTTAGCCTCTGATGAATCGTCATTCATTACGGGTGCTAACATTGACATTAATGGCGGATTGTTCTTTTCATAAGCAATCGGTTTTGCTCGAGAGCCCGCTATCCACAATTCATTTTATTGCCGGTGGAATAAAGTGTGGTTAATCTTTGCTGACTTACGACCTTTATCGCATAAAGTGTCGGTATGGCTCAATGCGGACGGGCGCAATCCTTTTTTGTATACTCTGAAATCAAACCTTTATAACCTAGCTCGCGGCCGCTTACTATAGCTTTCTATGAACCAGCCCATATCAAACAACATAGCCGTGTTCGGTGAGTGCATGCTTGAGTTAAGCATGCCGCCCCTATTAGCGGATCAAAATTCAGCACCAGCAAACTTTGCATTTGGTGGCGATAGCCTAAACATGTCGGTTTATCTCGCGCGCCTAGGGTCAGCCGTTGAATATGTCACCGCTCTTGGCGATGATAAGGCTAGCGACTGGATGATACAGCGATGGTCGGCTGAAGGCGTTGGTTGTAAGCATGTGATTCGGTGTCAAGGTCAAGTGCCAGGCATGTATATGATTGAGTTAGATCAATACGGTGAAAGGTCCTTTCACTATTGGCGTGCGAATTCACCGGCGGCCAAAATTTTAGATAATGCAGCGCAAGCAGACGCGGTTTTCAAGGTATTGGATTCATTCGATACGGTGTTCTTGTCGGGTATTAGTTTGGCTATTCTTAGGCCGTCGGCACGTATGGCCCTAATCGATTTTCTTGGTGAATATCGGACCCGAGGCGGCAAAGTTGTCTTTGATTGTAATCATCGGCCGCACCTTTGGCCTGAACCACGAGAGGCGATCGACTGTTATAAAAAAATGTATCAAATAACGGATATTGCATTACCCACTTTTGAAGATGAACAAATGTTGTTCGGCTATCAAACGGCTAAGCAGGCTCTTGATGCGATTCTACTAGATGGAGTGCACGAGGTGGTATTGAAAATGGGCGAGAAGGGCTGCTATTACACTGACGGTGGCGAGCATGGGTTTGTGCCGGTTGAGTCAGCTAAAGTCGTAGACACAACGTCGGCTGGAGACTCATTTAACGCTGGGTACATGAGTAAGCGTTTAGCGGGAGCTTCAGTTGAAGAGTCTTGCAAGGCGGCTCATCGCTTAGCCTCTACCGTAGTGCAGCATCGCGGCGCAATTATCCCTATTGAGGCAATGCCAAGTTAACTTAGGTCTTGCCGTGTGTTAAGTCGGGTAGAGTGGCTCTAGCTTAACCTTGGTTTTCTTGGCATTTTCTGAAGACTTTAGCAGCGCTGTTCTAAGCTCACTCAGTATTTGGCTCATTTCGGCGAGCTTAGGCTTATCGCCACCTTGATATAAGTGTGCGTCCAGCGCATTGAATTTATCCGCAAGCCCGTTAGACAGTCCTAATTCGCGGCCTGCTTGTGCTAACGCGCCCAAGCTTGTGGGCGCCTGTGAGCTAAGCGCTTGACGGCCCCAGAGTAATAAATTATTTCTGATAGCCCTGCTATTGTCCGCTTTTAGTGCGTCCTTAAGTGATGACCATGCGGCTTTCTCAGACACGTCTTGATGTTGGTTTTTGTTTAGCGCTAGCTTAGGTTTTGACCTCTTGATCAAAAAGTAAAATTGTACGGCTGTGATCATTGCTAGCAGGGCCGAAATCATTTGCCATAAGCGAGTCGAAGCTGAATTATTGATGATGATCGCGTTTTTTTGCGGGCTTTCTGTCTCTATTGGTTTTACCAAATTAACTAGTGGCAGAGCTGCGCCTGAGACAATTAAGG
>JAESTB010000510.1 GCA_016763815.1 Arenicella sp. | reverse complement strand
GGAATGCCTCCAATTGAGGCGAAGAACGCGGTTAATAGCGAGCTATTGGCAACTTTTTCAACGAAGAGTGGAGGCATTACAGACATTTTTATTGGTTCGTCGAGTTATGCTGAAGCCTCATTATATTTACACCTCAACTATGCAGGAGGCACCCAGTGTCTATTTATGAATTCAGCGCCACCAATATCAAGGGCCAAGAAGTAAATCTCTCGGATTACCAAGATAAGGTATTGTTAATCGTCAACACTGCAAGCAAATGTGGTTTTACGCCTCAGTTTGAAGGCCTAGAGAATTTGCATAAAGAGCTTGAGCCGGAGGGTTTAGTGATTTTGGGTTTTCCGTGCAATCAATTCGGTAACCAAGACCCCGGCGGCGATGGTAAAATTGAGGAGTTTTGCCAACTTAACTATGGGGTATCTTTCCCGATGTTTTCCAAAATTGATGTTAATGGAAGTGACGCGCACCCGCTGTACACCTACATGAAGGCACAGGCAAAAGGATTGCTTGGTTCCAAGGCTGTGAAGTGGAATTTCACTAAATTCTTGGTCAATCGAGCTGGTCAAGTGGTTGAACGATACGCACCAAATGATAAGCCTGAGAGCATTAAGGCCGACATTTTGAAGCTACTATAAATTTAAAAGAAAAATATATAATGACTAGTATTATCGATATTGCCGCCATTTTAATCAGCATTTCAGCGCTGTTTGCCTATATTAATCATCGATTTATTGGCTTGCCCACCACCATCGGCGTGATGATAATCGCCTTGTTGGTGTCGCTACTGGCCTACATAACGAGTCTGATGGGGATTGGTGACCTGCACGGTGACGCGACACGATTACTGCAAGGCGTCGACTTTAATAAGACGCTATTGCATGGCATGTTGAGCTTTTTGCTGTTTGCCGGAGCGCTGCATGTGAATTTACATGATTTGCGTAAACAGAAATTGATAATTCTCAGCTTAGCAACAGTCGGCGTTTGCCTCTCAACATTCCTAGTTGCTACCGCAGCATATTACTTGCTCGGGGCCCTTAGTCTGCAATTGCCTTACATCTACTGCCTTTTATTTGGCGCATTGATTTCGCCAACTGACCCGATCGCGGTGATGGCAACAGTCAAACGTCTGGGAGTTAGTAAAGAGTTAGAAACAACGATTGCCGGCGAGTCATTGTTTAACGATGGCGTTGGCGTTGTTGTTTTCATGGTGTTACTAATTCTATTGCAATACCCTGAACAGATTAGTGTGGGCTATGTCGCCGTACTATTCGCAGAAGAGGCATTGGGCGGCATATTGTTTGGCTTAGTGCTGGGCGCAATTGGCTATTACCTGCTAAATACGATCGACAATTATAAAGTAGAGGTGTTAATAACCTTGGCGTTAGTAATGGGTGGTTATGGTTTGGCTATGGCCCTACATACGTCGGGGCCGATTGCGGTGGTAGTCGCAGGTCTGATCACTGGTAGCGTGCTAAGAACGCATGCAATGTCAGATCGCACTCGTCAGAGCGTAGATGACTTTTGGGAGTTGATCGATGAAATCCTAAACGTAATATTGTTTGCCTTGATCGGCTTAGAAGTGTTAATCATCCCATTTGAACAGCAATGGTTGCTGGCCGGGTTGTTATTGATAGTTGTGGTTATTCTGATTCGGGTGATTAGCGTTGGCGTGCCGATTCGTCTAATCGGTTTGAAGAAGCCGGTTGCTCCTCATTTAGTGAAAATTCTGACCTGGGGTGGTCTGCGAGGTGGTATTTCGGTGGCCTTGGCGCTGAGCTTACCTGATGGTGAGTCACGCGAACTGATATTGTTTATCACTTACATCATTGTGGTGTTCTCGATCATTGTTCAGGGTTTGACCCTAGGGCCATTGATTCGGAAGTTGACCTAATTAATTTGCCTATTTGTTTATTTGTACAGAGGCCTTTGCAGCGCAAAGGCCTCTGTACATCAACCTGTATTAAGCTAAGCTTCAGGCACATCCAATACCAATACCTCGGCGGCTGAACGTGCGGTGATGACAACCGTCGATTGATTAGTCACCTCGGCACCGTCGCCTTTCTTTACTACGATATCGTCAAGCGTGATGTCACCATTCGACACGAGCACGTAAGCCTGATGCTTTATTGGCTGCTCAATAGTCTGTCCCTCATAGAGCGCCCCCGCATAGATGTAGACATCTTGGTGAATCATTAAAGGCGCGTTGCCGTCTCCAGACACCAACAATGCTAGGCCTTGCTCATCAGTTGCCTTAGGGAATTCGTGGCTATCCCATCTAGGAGCAACGTTCATCTGCTTAGGCTCGATCCAAATTTGATAAAGAGTGGTGTCTTCAGGTTCGAGGTTTTGTTCAGAATGGGTTATTCCCGAGCCAGCACTCATCACTTGTACATCACCAGCTTCGGTTCGGCCTTCATTGCCCTTGTTGTCTTTGTGGGTGATCGCGCCACTGCGGACATAAGTGATAATCTCCATATTGTTGTGGGGATGTGCGGCAAAACCTCGGCCTGATTGAATTACATCGTCATTGATTACTCGTAACACGCCAAAGTTCATGCGCTGATCGTTATGGTAGTTAGCAAAGCTAAAGTGATGTCTGGCATCTAACCAGCCGTGATCGGCATGGCCCAATGATGAGTATGGATAAACGTTTATCATCTTAATCTCCTGTTGATAACTTGGTGTGTTTGTTTAAGCTTGTCAACACCAGTCGGCTAGCGTTTTAGCGCGTAGCTACCAGCGCCTTGAATCGCAATAATGGCGGCTATAATGACTAGCAGAGCAGGGAACTCCCAACCACCACCTTGATTGCTAAAGACCCAGCCATTACTGAGGTGAACCCACGTCGCGCCGGCTAGGACCGGAATGCTTATCAGGGCAATCAATCGAGTATAGAAACCTAATATTAGTGCGATCCCACCGCCGACTTCTAGCGCTATCGTGAGGTAAGCTAAAAACGCTGGAAAACCTAGGCTGGCAAAATAGGCCGCCGTGCCACTGGGTGTGAATACAAATAGCTTAAGTAAGCCGTGGGCTAATAGTATTACACCGAGCGAAAGCCTAAGGGTAAGTGCTGCGTGATCTTGATATCGTGTAACTGAGTTCATGATTATTTCCAATGAGGTTAGTTTATTCAGTAGAAGTACTTTATCAAGTTATGAAAAAATGTTAATACTGACTTATAGAATATGATTAGTTCCATTTGGTTATTAATATGAATAATTTGTCTCGAGTTCAGATGTTTGTAGAAGTGGCTAAGCAAGAGAGTTTTGTGGCCGCGGCTCGAATACTCGGCGTGACCGGCCCCGCGGTGAGTAAACAAGTATTAGCGCTTGAAAATAGTCTTGGAGTTAAGCTGCTTTATCGAACTACTCGGAAAGTGTCGTTAACCGAAGAAGGCGCACTATATTTCGACCGAGCGCGTAAAGCTATCGACGATCTAGCCGAAGCAGAGCAACAAATTCAGGAGCTTAAGCATTGCCCAGCGGGTAAACTTAAAATTAATGCGCCAATGTCATTTGGCGAGCAGTATTTGGCCAGACCAATTGCTAAGTTCGCTGGTATGTATCCTGACGTTGAGCTGGACGTGAGCTTTGATGATCGTTGGGTAGATGTGGTTGGTGAGGGCTTCGACGTAGTGATCCGGATTGGGGCGTTAGCCGATTCGAGTCTGATCGCAGTTAAGCTTGCGCCTTGCCCAGTTATTCTTTGCGCTTCACCCGATTGCATCGCTAAGAATGGCCTGCCGCAGACTGTCAATGATATCGTAAATTTCCCAGCGGTTATCTATACTCGCCATGGTCAAACCGAAGATTGGCGGTACATTGATAGTTATGGCGAAAGTGGCAGCGTCAAACTGAATAAGAGGTTTTCTGGTAATAGTGCAGAAATGCAAGTAGCGGCCTGTGAGGCAGGTATTGGTTTGGCTCTATTGCCTAGCTTTGCGATATGGTCGCAATTGCAGTCCGGCAAGTTGCTTCAATTGCTACCAGAGTATCAAACTGATCCAGAGCGTAATATTTATGCGATGTTTCCACAGAATAGGCACCTATCAACACGAGTGAGGCTGTTTATTGATTTCCTCAGTGAGCTAGGCAAATCGTTCCCTTGGCGGTGATGAGTTCTTATTGATCTGCGCGAATCGCGAACGATAACGCTTGGCCCATTTCGTCGCCTAAACAAAACACTGAATGCCAGCAGCAAGTCTCCTCGGTTGTCTGCGGCAATAGCAATACATCGCCAGGCTTCAACGTAGTACTGTAACCGCGAGCAATTAAAAACTGCACGAACTCTTCAGTCTCGTTTATCAGGTGAATTAGGCTAGTGTTGGCAAATGAACCTAATTGCTCAGCAAGATAACAGCGATCGCCGACTAGATCACTCATTTCTTTTCGCATTTCCAACGTCAAGGAATTTGGCCATGGGGTCGATTTTGAGAAGCGTATGATTTCTTCGATAAGGTTTTGCTTTGGTAAGGCTAACCAGAATGTGTGTCCAGTCAACTGGGCGAATACAACACCAGCGTGCCCGCGCTCTAAATCATGATGCAGGTATGCGCCGCCATTAGGGCCATTGAAGTAGATGATGCGTTCAACGAAGCGAACTCCCTCGCTGGCTAAAAGGTTTTTAAGCTTGTCTATCAGATCACTATTTTTGGTAATGATGCTTGATTCTGGAAATACCGCATCGGTAAGCTCTGCGGCAAGCTGTTGGCGGTGGGGATCGGCTGCCACATCTTCTTCAAGATCAACACCGAATGAAAAGCGAAAGCGCAGAGACACGTCGTCATCGTGGAATGATAGCCAAGATGCTTTTAGCCAAAGGTCTTCAGCAATAATTTTATCGCCGTCCATTGCATCGAACATCACCATTTCTATCTCTTGTTGGTCACCTTCGTTGAAGATGCTGCCTAGCGATTGAAATTTGGGCTCAAGGCGATTGAGATAAGGCGCTTGGGCTAATACCGAATCACAGTCGCGATCTTCGATAAGCGCCGTAACTAACGACTCTGTTTGCTCAGTATTAGTACGATGCTTGGCAAGCGAGGCCAGGCATTGTGCCGGCAGAAACACTGGCAGGCCTTGATTCCAGCGATCAAGGTCGCCCTGGTTAAGGCGCTCAGTACCGCTTGAAGGGGTGCGTCCAAGCAAGAATCCGCGACGCACTAATTGCTGCATTCGATTACTCATTGTTAAATTGTGTTTCTTTTGGCATTAATTAATACCCACTTAGTAGGTTTCAGATTAAAGTGTTTTGACATAATTATGTGTGAGTGATTATGTTGTAAAAAGAGCGGTGTAAGACTGTCGTTTACAAGGGGAATGAAATAGGGTGCTAATCTAGCACCCTATTTTTTCGACTACAGTTTGTAGGTTGACGCTATTACATTTACATTTTCGAATAGCTTGGCCCGCCACCGCCCTCGGGCGATATCCAAACAATATTTTGCGTCGGATCTTTAATATCGCAGGTTTTGCAATGAATGCAATTCTGGCCATTGATTTGCAGCTCTGGCTTACCGATGTCTTCGCCAACTATTTCGTATACGCCAGCGGGGCAGTAACGTACTTCAGGTGAGGCATATTCGTTGTAATTAACGTCAATAGGCACGCTTTTATCCTTCAGAGTTAGGTGAACAAAGATGTTTTCCTCATGATATGTGTTTGATAAGAACACCGATGAGGGCTTATCAAAACTCAACACACCATCCGGTTTTGGGTAATCAAACTTCTCACAGTTAGCGGCTTTTTCAAGCTGTTCATGATCAGGAATGTCATCGTGCAGAGTTGGCAATATGCCACCAAGTACCTGGTCGATATAATTGTACATACCGCCAATATACATTCCGAACTTGTGCATCGCTGGGCCAAATGATCGAGACTTTTTGAGCTCTTTACCGGCCCAAGAATTGCGGAACGCGTCGTCAAACTGGCTAAGTGTCTGACCACCTTCGCCGCCGTTTGATAATTGTTCGAATAAGGTCTCAGCAGCAACCATGCCCGATTTCATGGCGGTGTGGGTGCCTTTAATTTTAGCAAAGTTCAAAGTGCCGGCATCACAGCCCACAAGTAGCGCACCAGGCATACTCATTTTACCTAATGCATTCCAGCCGCCCTTGGTTAGTGCGCGTGCACCATAGCCTAAGCGCTTGCCGCCCTCTAATACGCTAGCAAATTCTGAGTGATGCTTCATTCGTTGAAACTCATCGAACGGGCTCATGTAAGGGTTGCTGTAGTTTAGGTCAATAATTAAACCGAGTGTTACCGTATTGTCTTCTAGGTGGTACATGAAGGAACCGCCAGTGGTGCCTTTAGATAGAGGCCAACCTGAGCCGTGAACGACCTTACCTGCTTCGTGATTTTCAGGCTTTACTTCCCAGAGCTCCTTAAAACCAATACCGTAATGCTGCGCATCAACGCCTTCATTAAGATTGAATTTTTCTATCAACTCTTTTCCAAGTTGGCCGCGACTGCCTTCTGCAAACACCGTGTACTTAGCATGCAACTCCATGCCCGGTTCGAAGCTCGGCTTGGGCTTGCCTTCGGCGTCCACACCATTGTTCGGGGTTGCCACACCTTTGACGCTACCATCTTCGTTATAAATAATTTCTGCGCCAGCAAAGCCAGGGTAAATTTCGACACCGGCGGCCTCCGCTTGCTCGCCTAACCAGCGTACCACGCTGGATAAACTGACAATGAAGTTACCTTTGTTGTGCATCGACGGTGGAATCATCAAGCCAGGGAACTTGGTAGAACCCTTTTCTTTGAACATATGCAGTTCGTCGCGCTTAACGGCTGTGTTGAGCGGAGCGCCGAGTTCTTTCCAGTTCGGAAGTAGCTCATCGAGTGCTTTTGGCTCGATTACCGCTCCGGACAAAATGTGCGCTCCAACTTCGGCACTTTTCTCCAGTAGACAGATGCTTAAATTTTCATCTAATTGCTTTAATCGAATGGCCGTGGCCATGCCTGCTGGGCCGCCGCCAACAATGACAACGTCATACTCCATACTTTCGCGTTGAATAGTTTCGCTCATGATAGTTCTCCAGTAAAGGCCTCTAGGTGTATTTAATTTGATGACATGCGGCGTTCGATTCGCTCACGTGCATGCACAATATGTCTTTTCATGGTGACCTCAGCCAAAATTGGGTCACGTTGTTCGATCGCATAAACGATTTGTCGATGCTCTACCAAAGAATTAGTCGAACTTGTGTTAGCAAATTCATTTTGGTAGCGAAACATTTTTATTAAGTTGTAGATCTCATGAATTAAGGCTCGCTCAATTACTTTGTTTTTGCTGCCTCGCACCACCATTTCGTGAAAGCGGTAATCGCTTTCGGCGGGCACAAAGGCGCCGGAATTCTCGCGCATTTGTTTACTTTGCGCGTCAATCTCTCGATGCAATTCGTCAATCTCTTGCGAGGTCATTTTGACGGCCGCCAGAGCGACAGCTTTGCTTTCTAATGCTTCTCGGGTGTCATAAAGCTGCAAGATCAACTCGCGACTCAAGGTTACTACCCGAGCGCCTTGTTGCGGAATGTGCATGATTAAGTTCATTCCTTCAAGGCGGCGAAGGGCTTCTCGTAACGGGCCTCGGCTAACATCGAACTCTTTCGCCATCTTAGTTTCACTCAGCTTAGTGCCCTGTGCAATTTCGCCGGTAATAATGGCATCGCGCAAGGTGTTAGTTAGCTCAGCACTAAGAGTGCTGCTGCTATGGGTAACACTAGAAAGGGTGGCAAAATCATTCATGCAGAGAAAAATAGAGTCTTTTCAATGAAATGTCAACATTTATGCATTTCATTAGCGGTTTATAAGCTGAATGGTGCTTATAAGTCTAGAAAATGTCGACATTCATTGAGTTTGATTATTTTTTGGCCTAAACTAGCGATTCTTGATCTGATGCGAATTATTTAGCTTTAGTAACATCAATCAATAATCAATTTAAGCCGTTCGTTATTAGCGAACGTTTTAACTGAAAGAAGGTGAGGAAGAAGCGACACGCTTTTTTAAAATTAACGGCTTTTGGAGTAAGTAATGAAAGTTCTAGTTCCGGTTAAACGCGTTATCGATGCTTATGTGAGCATTCGCGTTAAGAGCGACGGCTCCGGTGTTGACACCGATAACGTAAAAATGAGTTTGAATCCGTTTTGCGAAATTGCTTTGGAAGAAGCTATTCGTCTTAGAGAAGCAGGCGTCGCAACTGAAGTTGTCTTGGTTAGTGTTGGTTCCGCCGATATCGAAACTGTTATGCGCTCCGGTTTAGCAATGGGTGCTGACCGTGCGATTCGTGTTGATACTGATAATGATGTTGAGCCTCTAGCAATTGCCAAAATCTTGAAGTACGTTGCCGAAAAAGAAGAGGTTGGTTTGGTAATTACCGGTAAGCAATCTATCGACGGTGACAATAACCAAACAGGTCAAATGTTGTCTGCTCTTCTAGGTTGGTCGCAAGCGACCTTCGCTTCAAAGGTTGTTATTGACGGCGATAGCGCTAAAGTAACTCGCGAGATCGATGGCGGTTTAGAGACCGTTTCAATCCCAATGCCGGCGGTTGTAACAACCGACCTGCGTTTGAATGAGCCACGTTACCCAACGCTACCGAACATCATGAAAGCCAAGAAGAAGCCACTAGACGTGATCGCTCTTGCTGATACCGGTGTTGATGCGTCGAAACGCCAAACCGTGTTAAACGTAAGCCCGCCTGAATCACGTTTAGCCGGTGTTATGGTTGGGTCTGTTGCCGAATTGGTAGACAAACTTAAAAACGAAGCCAAAGTAATTTAGTGGGTGAATAAAATTATGACTACAT
>JAESTB010000509.1 GCA_016763815.1 Arenicella sp. | reverse complement strand
TTCCAATCACCTTTTAGCCCAGCGACTAAACGCAAGCTATCATCGTCTACTTGAATTCGGCGCGAGCCGACATCGTAGGGTGCAAAGGTTCTCAACTGAAAAGATACACCGTCATCTGGCACATTAGCATCGCCAGCGGCCGCGATGCGATTCGGGTTCAATCGTCCGTCAGCGAACCGCACTGGGCCAAGCGGGTTATAGTAATAACTAGCCGGAACGGTAAAACGACTATTAGATAATATTCCCGCTTGCTCACGAGTTCGATTTACCTGTGCTTTGTAATACCCTAGCTCTGAATAAAACTCTAGGCCGTTATCAAAATCATGCGTTAGAAACGCAAACACATTTTGTCGATCACTATCAGGCGATATTTGTCGTACGGAATTGCGATCTCCACGCAGCGCACGATCACCACCACCAGAATCAAGGCATATATCGGCCGACAACTGGAAGCTACAATCACCAGCATCAAATGTTTGCCCGTTGTCACGTGTCAAATTGGTGGGTCTTAAATTTTGCCGGCCAATTCCACCGCCAAAAATAAATTCTCCCCAACCATGAATGCTTGATCTGTTGTCTAATTGGGTGTCACCCGCAAATAAGGGATCATCTGCGAAAAAACCGCGCAAATCGGAGCTGCGTGAATAATCTCGTTCGTCTGCATCAAAACCCGTTTTATCGTAGTAGGAAGCTGACAAGCTAAGATGAGTTTTACCACCATTAAAGACTAAACCAGTAGAACCGCTGACGGTAATCTCATCCAACTCAGTGCCCAATGACGTGCCGTAACGCACGCTAAATTCGGAACCTTCGTAATCGTCTTTCAACTTATAGTTAATCACTCCGGCTACAGCGTCGGTACCGTATAAAGCCGCTGCGCCGTCACGCAATACTTCAATGCGCTGTAAACCACCAACGGGTAGTGTATTAGAGTTGGTCGTAACAACTGGTGTGAAATTCTCGGTCTGTGTCCCTGGGTGCAATACCATTCTGCGCCCGTTTAGCAGAACAAGTGTATTGCCGGTACCAAGACCTCTTAAGTTAATTGAATTGACATCTCCGCGCGCCGCATTAACACCGGTAGTCCTCGATTCATTGAAACCTACCGCTCCTATTTGCGGGATAGATCTCAACAATTCGTCACCTGATGTAGCACCAGTGACGGCGATATCATCCAGACTAAGCACGGTCACAGGTAATGCTCCGGTGATACTTGCGCCTCTAATTTGGGAACCAACCACAACGACTTCTTCGAGCTCGGTTACTTGTTGCTCTTGGGCGATGGCGGTGCCGACAGCGCTGGCTAGCACAAACAAACTCAATATCTGACTAACTAACTTAGTCTCTACTTTCTTTAACATGGGCTCTCTTCTCCGATGGTTAACTTGGGTCACTGCATAAGTTATTTAGACTTTGTACCCGCTTGACATTAACAAAACCTACTGCTGGCTTAATTTTTTGCGATTATATTTTTCCAGCCCTTACACTATATTCTATAGTCGTAAACCGCTTATCTCTGAGTTGTTATAAGTTGTGCTAATTTGTTAACGTAATGTAAACAGGCAAATTTTGACCTTCGCTTTCCCTTCGTTATCAGGTATTAGTATTTACACCTTGTTCAATAATAACCACACCACGCATGTACCAATCACTCGGAACCAATGTGAAACTTTAGACAAATAATTAATGGACAATACAAAAAAACCAATTGTACTCATCGTCGAAGATGAAGTTGCTAGCATGAATTTACTGGCTAGCTATTTAGAAAATGAAGGCTACCAAACTCTTAAAGCTACAAGCGGCGATATCGCCAGTGAAATGATCCGCACTGAGACGATCAATGTCGTTCTGCTTGATATAAATTTACCGGGTAAAGACGGTTTAACCTTGCTTAAGGAAATTCGAATGGACACTTCCGTCGGCGTGATTTTAGTGACCAGCAAACGAGATGATATTGATCGTATCGTTGGTCTTGAGTTAGGTGCAGATGACTATGTCACCAAACCCTTCAATCCCAGAGAGTTGATCGTCAGAATTCGCAACCTTGTACAGCGCTTACAAATCGCACCCTCGTTGGCGACTGAGGCGCGCGCTCGTAACAACAAGAAAACAATTCGTTTTGGCACTTGGAACCTCCATACAGGCAGGCGCCTTCTCACCGACGATAAGCAACAAACGATACAATTGACGGAAGGCGAATATAAGTTACTGATCGCGTTAATTGATCGAGCAGGCGATGTCCTTAGCCGGGATATGCTAATGAGCCACATGGAAGGCCGCGACTGGTTTCCGAACGACCGAACCATAGATGTTCTGATAGCTCGAATTCGAAAAAAACTTGGTGATAATAGAGACGAACCTAAATTCATCAATACAGCGCATGGCGCAGGCTATGTATTTGTTGCCGAGATTGAAGACGATATAGCTTAAGCGCCTATGAAAACACAACATATACCGATTCGAAAAAGCTTATCGTATCAGCAAACCAAGCAGACAGTTGTTGTCGCCTTTCTGATCGGTTTAGTACTCAGCTCAGGTCAAATTATCATTGATTATTTTGCTGAACAAAAAAAGCTCACAGATTCAATGTCGACAATATTAGAAACCGCGAATAGAACCGCATTTCACGCCGCGTATAATATTGACGAGACAAGCGCACAACAAATTACACAAGGTTTAGTTAGCAATATCCCGATAATCCAAGCTGCGATCGTTGATGATTTTGGTGCAACATTAGGAACGGCAACCGCTAACAACTTCACCGCAACGTCAAGGCTTGATCAATGGCTCTTTGGCCCGCCACAAGAAATCAAACAACTACTTAGCGACATAGAGATTCACAACTCATCAGTCGGCGAACTAAGAATAGTCATCGACCCCTCGCTGATGGCAGACTCATTCTTACGAAGAGCCAGTGTGGTGTTTATTTCTGGAATTGTTCGCAATACCATTCTCGCCTTAGCCATATTTGTGGTGTTCTACCTAACCTTCACTCGTTCCATTTTACGTGCGACGCTGCCAATACTCGATGGTCACGACAAAATGCAGTTAGCGATGCCAAATAACCATAAACACGACGAAATCGGTGCATTGATCAGCGCATTCAATCACCACCTATCAACTATTGATGAGCAAAACCAACAAATTAGAGAGAACAATACAAACCTAGAAGCGTTGATATCAAAGCGAACATTACAGCTTAACGACCGTAACGATGAGCTCGAGCTTGAACGTAAGTTGGCAATTGACGCTAGCATGGCAAAGTCTGATTTCTTGGCCATGATGAGCCATGAAATACGTACACCAATGAACGGAATATTGGGCATGGCAGAGCTGCTCGAGACAAAGATTGACGATAAAAACACCACTGAATACGTCAACGCCATCGTCGAATCCAGTAAATCGATGCTGGTACTTATGAACTCAGTTTTAGATTATGCACGCTATGAAAAGTCGCAAATAAGCTTTGATCAAGTTCCTTTTAAAGTTGAGAAGCTGGTTAATAGCATTATTTTTCTTCTTTCAGCTGCGGCGGAGAAAAAGCAACTTGTATTGAGCTTTAAACACAGCGAAGGAGTACCCGATACACTTGTGGGCGACCCAGAAAAACTGCGACAAGTTCTACTCAATATTGTTACTAACGCAATCAAATTTACGCATGATGGACACGTAACTGTTAACGCGGATCACTTTCGACCGCAGGGAGCAAAACCGGAGAGTCAACATTCATGGTTGCGCTTTAGTGTCACCGACAGTGGTATCGGTATTAGCCCAGACGAACAGCAAAAAATATTTGAACCGTACACTCAAGCAAACGCCTCAATAACTCACCGATATGGAGGCACGGGAATGGGCCTTGCGATTTGCAAATCCATTATCGAACAACAAGGCGGTACAATTACATGCGACAGCACTAGTGATCATGGCTCAACATTCTCTTTTGACGTACCATTTACCTTGCCCGATCAACATCAGAGTCTGGGTACACCTAGAGACCTTAATCTTGAGCCGCTTAAGCCACTCACCGTACTCGTAACGGACGATCTAAGAATCAACCGAAAACTATTACAAGGCCAACTCGAAGCCGATGGCCACCGTGTGTTCTTGGCCGAAGACGGCAGCGCTGCACTGATCATTGTAGAAAGCCAACCAATAGACGTAGTACTCCTCGATTTGCATATGCCAGGCATGGACGGCATTGAAACCGCGCACCGAATTCGTGAAAGCGTTCACTCCTCACTCCCTATTATCGGTGTTACCGCGAACGTATCGGAGCAAAAAGCAGAAGAGTGTATTGCTGCTGGCATGAATTTGGTAATCGACAAGCCGGTAGACCACGTTAAATTAAAGACAGCCTTATATCAGGTGATTGATGCCATAGCATTACCGACAACGGTTAAGAATTCAGAAAAAAATAACCATAGGTTTTTTGATGAGCGCTTAGCAAAACAACATTTAGATGCCCTCGGACCGGAAAAATTTCAAGAGCTATACAGAGATGCAAAAAGTTCGGCGAGCCGAAGAGCTCGAACGCTAATGTCCTACAATGCCGATGAATTCATTTTAATTGCTAATGACGCTCATGCTCTGATAGGTCTGTGTGCGAATTTCGGGTTCATTGGCTTAAGCACGCGAGTGGAATCAATCGAAGCGGCTTGTAATGCACAAGCACACGATGAAATTGCCCTCCTCCTCGAACATTTAGACAGAGAAGTCGAGCAAGCGTTTTCTGAATTCGTTAGTTATTTTCCACGGGTCACACTCTAGTGCAGCAACTTTATAAACTCAGATGCCGGTATTTAAAAGCTATTTGCTGCTGCAAAGTAAGCAGTCTATTGCTGTTATCACTGGTATTCACGCATTCCGATCTTGCGGCACAACAAGCTGTCATCGAGGTGCTCACCGAATCGACACCGTTCACTCGCCCAGATCCTTTGATTGAGCATCGTGGCGAGGCAACGATTTTTGTCAAACATGTTCTTGGTAGAGCCAATATCGGATACAACATCTCTTATGTGCCATGGAAACGGTCTTACCAATACGGCTTAACAACCAAGAACATACTTATTTATCCGATCGCACGTACGCAAAAACGTGAGAACAAGTTCATCTGGGTTGGAAAAATAATACCTGTTAACTATTTTCTTTTTCGCTTAAAACGACGAAACGATATTAACCTAGAAAACATTGAGCAAGCCAAGTCTTACTCTATAGGAGTAGTTAATCACCATGCCCATCACGAATACCTCGAGAGCGAAGGCTTTACCGATTTCGAACCGGTCAATAGCAGCGCACAAAATCTTCGCAAACTGTTGCTGGGCCGCATAGACCTTTTTCCATTGAGCAGTGGAGGCCTTGAGCCCCTATGTAAACAGTTAAACGTTAACTGTGATCAGATCGTGCCCGCCATTGCCTTAGATAATTTTAGTGACGGCCTTTATATGGCCTTTAGTAAACAATCGAACAGAGAAACCGTTGAGCGCGTACAAAATGCGTACAACCAGCTGTACCGCCAAACTGACTATAAAACTCTTTTTGCGCATCGCTTAGCTGCGGCAAAAAAAATTGAATCAGAACAGCAAAGCGTCGACTAATGCAGCATAAACACTGAAATATTAATAAATAGCGATATGAGCAATAAAAAAAATTTCAAAAAAAACCAAGCTGCAACCTTTCTAAAGTCCCGTGGGCTTTGGGTTATTCTGATTAGTCTTGCAGCAGGCTTGTATGTTTTTATGAACGTTCAACCTCAATGGCTAGAACAAAAAACCATCTACGAAGTTAGTCTCAATCAACATGATCAGCTCTCCTATTCACAAAATGGTAAGACAACACTAATAGAACAAGCCATACCGTACTCAGACTCTAAACTAAACCAATTATCACTAGACGCGAGCAACTCTAATCCATCAATTAGAAAACAATGGGTTGTAGAACAAATAACAGTAGACGGAAAACCAGTAACACAACACTCACTACTAGAAGCAAAGTTCCACTATGGTTGGTGGTCTCTTCTTCCTGCATTAGTTGCTATTTCCTTATGCTTGCTGACCAAAGATCCCTTAACTTCATTAGCCGGAGGTATTGTTGTCGGTGCATTTATGCTCGGCAAGTTTGATCTCACTGGTGAAGTGCTAATACCTAGTTTAGCCAGCCCTGGCAGTGCCAGTATATTGATTTTATACCTATGGTTATTAGGTGGCTTATTAGGGATTTGGTCTAAGACAGGGGCAGCCAAAGCATTTGCCGACTTCATGGCTAAAAACTTTATACAAGGGCCTAAATCAGCAAAGTTCGTTGCCTGGTTGCTTGGCATCGTATTTTTCCAAGGAGGCACTGTTAGTACAGTTCTAGTTGGCACAACAGTTCGACCGTTGGCCGACAAAGAAAACATAAGCCATGAAGAGATGAGTTACATTGTTGATTCGACTGCATCGCCTATTGCGGCATTGTTGGCGTTTAATGCTTGGCCAGCATATGTGCAAGCCCTAATTTTCGTACCTGGAGTGACATTTTTAGCAACCGAAGCTGACCGTATCAGCTTTTTCTTTAGCTCGGTGTCATACAGTTTTTACGCTATCTTAGCCGTCTTGGGCACACTATTATTAAGCCTCGATATAACTGTTTTTTCTGGTAAGTCAATGAGACAGGCTGTTACTCGGTCGCGAGAGTCAGGCCAATTAGATGCGCCTGGGGCTAAACCTCTCAGCTCAAAGGAGCTACAAACCACTGACGTTCCCACTCATTACCAGCCTCATGTTATAGAG
>JAESTB010000508.1 GCA_016763815.1 Arenicella sp. | reverse complement strand
TAGTTGATTCGGGTGGCGCTAATCTGCCAAGGCAAGATGAGGTGTTCCCCGATCGAGAACATTTCGGTCGTATATTCTTCAATCAGGCCAATATGTCAGCGCAAAATATTCCACAAATTGCCGTTGTGATGGGCTCGTGTACCGCTGGTGGCGCTTATGTGCCAGCGATGGCTGATGAATCTATTATTGTTGCTAATCAGGCGACCATCTTTTTAGCCGGTCCGCCACTGGTAAAAGCCGCCACTGGCGAAATAGTTAGCGCCGAAGAGCTGGGCGGTGCCGACGTGCATTGTCGCCAATCTGGAGTGTCAGATCACTACGCTCAAAACGATCACCATGCGCTGCAACTAGCACGCCAGTCGATCGCTCGGTTGAATCGTGTTAAGCCTAGTCAATTAGATATAAAAGACAGTGTTGAACCGCTCTACGACAGTAAAGAATTGTACGGCATCATTCCAAAAGACAAGCGTCAACCGTTTGATGTGCGCGAGGTAATCGCGCGCATCGTTGATGGCTCTGAGTTTGATGAATTCAAAGCGTTGTTTGGTACAACACTCGTCTGCGGCTTCGCCCGCCTCATGGGCTACCCTATTGGTATAGTCGCCAATAACGGCATCTTGTTTAGCGAGTCAGCACAGAAAGGCGCCCATTTTATTGAGCTATGCGCGCAACGAAAAATCCCCTTGGTATTTTTGCAAAACATAACCGGCTTTATGGTCGGCAAGCAATACGAAGCTGGAGGCATTGCTAAGCATGGCGCAAAAATGGTAATGGCGGTGGCGTGTGCCAAGGTTCCAAAATTCACCGTGCTTATTGGCAACTCTTATGGCGCCGGTAATTATGGCATGTGTGGTCGTGCCTATGATCCTAACTTCTTATTCATGTGGCCAAACGCTCGCATCTCAGTGATGGGTGGCGAGAAAGCGGCAGGGGTGTTATCGCAAGTAAAACGTGCTCAGAAAGAAAAGTCTGGTGAGCACTGGAGCGTCGAAGACGAAGCCGCATTCAAACAGCCAATTATTGATAAGTACGAGGCTCAAGCCCACGCTCATTATGCCTCTGCACGGCTTTGGGATGACGGCGTTATTGACCCTGCCGATACTCGTCACGTGTTGGCTTTAGCTATCTCGGCTTCACTTAATAAACAAATCGAAGAGACGCGCTATGGCGTGTTCAGGATGTAACGATGAGTAATTCAGCCGCTGTGAGTAATTCGGTAGTATTTGAGCTAGACCAACGCGGGGTCGCCACCGTCACCTTGAATAACCCAGAAAAGCACAATGCCTTCGACGATGTCATTATCGCCCAGCTGACGGCGATGTTCGCTCAGATTAATCAAGATCAGAACGTCAAGCTGATGGTGCTGGCCGCAAACGGTAAAAACTTTTCCGCTGGCGGTGATCTAAATTGGATGAAGCGCATGGTTAACTTCTCGTATGAAGAAAACCTAGCCGACGCAAAAAAACTGGCGGTCATGCTGCAAACCTTGAATACCCTCTGTGTACCGACAATAGCTCGCGTACAAGGCGCCGCCTATGGGGGTGCGGTCGGCCTGGCGAGTTGCTGCGACATGGTCGTCGCCAGCGACACCGCCAGCTTTTGCCTGAGCGAAGTGAAAGTCGGCATCGCCCCGGCCACTATTTCCCCCTACGTGATTGCCGCCATTGGCGCACGCGCGTCCCGCCGATACTTTCTTACCGCCGAGCGTTTCTCAGCCGATATAGCCCGATCCCTAGGCTTGGTAAGCGAAGTGACATCGCCTGAGCAGTTAGATGTTATTCTTGAGAAATTTATCGTCAGGCTATTAGCCAATAGCCCGAACGCGATTAAGATTTCTAAGCAATTAATTGGCCAAGTAGAACATCGCAATATTGATCAGCAACTAATGCATGAGACCAGCGACGTTATCGCACGGCTACGAGCGTCAGAGCAAGGGCAAGAAGGGCTGAGTGCATTCTTTGAGAAACGTTCACCCTCTTGGCAACAGAGTTCACCCGAGTAACGCTATGTTTAACAAAATACTTATTGCCAATCGCGGCGAAATTGCTTGTCGAGTTATTAACACGGCCAAGCGGCTGGGCGTCAAGACGGTCGCCGTCTACTCTGAAGCTGATCGAAACTCTTTACACGTCAAATTAGCCGATGAAGCTATTTACATCGGGCCAGCGGCATCCAGTGAATCGTACTTAGTTATCGAAAAGATTATAGACGCGGCCTTAAAGACGGGTGCTCAGGCGATTCACCCGGGCTATGGCTTTCTATCTGAGAATGCCAAGTTCGCACAAGCATGTAGTGATAATAAGCTGGTATTTATAGGCCCGCCTATTCCAGCAATTAAGGCGATGGGCTCGAAATCAGCGGCAAAAACTATCATGGAAAAGGCCGGTGTTCCACTCGTGCCTGGTTATCATGGTGATGACCCCAGCCCTCAGGTTTTAAAGAATGCCGCAAACCATATGGGCTACCCCGTTTTACTCAAAGCGATTGCTGGCGGTGGTGGAAAAGGCATGCGTCAGGTTTGGTCACAAGCCGAGTTTGATACGGAGTTAGACGCGGCAAAGCGAGAAGCGCTCTCGAGTTTTGGTAACGATGACATGCTGGTCGAGAAATACTTGACCGCACCTCGTCACATCGAGTTTCAAGTATTCTGTGATTCACATGGCAATGCCTTACATTTATTTGAACGCGACTGCACGGTACAACGCCGACATCGAAAAGTAATTGAAGAGGCACCTGCGCCTAACTTCTCAGAACAACTTCGTGCGCAAATGGGCGATGCGGCTGTCCGAGCTGCGCAAGCCATTGATTACCAGGGAGCCGGTACGGTCGAATTTCTATTAGATCGAGACGGCTCTTTCTACTTTATGGAAATGAACACACGTCTTCAGGTAGAGCACCCAGTTACCGAGATGATCACTGGCCAAGATTTAGTCGAATGGCAGTTATTAGTCGCGGCCGGTGAGCGATTGCCCGCCAAGCAAGCCGACTTGAAAATTCGCGGCCATGCCTTTGAGGCACGTATTTACGCCGAAGATCCAAATAAGGATTTTCTACCGACCGCTGGCAAACTGATCGGTTTGAAGCTACCTGAAACTAGCAAAACAGTTCGCATCGACACCGGAGTTGTTGCTGGCGACGAGGTTAGCCCATTCTGCGACCCGATGATTTCTAAGCTGGTTGTTTGGGCTGAGACTCGAGCGCT
>JAESTB010000507.1 GCA_016763815.1 Arenicella sp. | reverse complement strand
TATTAAGCCCTACCTTATCTTGACCAATATTGGGTGACACTGTCTTAGGCTTGGAATTACTAATTTTGGCCATGATGCCGACTTCAGTCGTTTCTAATTGAATTACTACCTGTGCCTGATTCAGCTCTTCTTGCGTGCTGTGCTTACAGGCATTTTCTAATAAGGTTAACAGCAATAATGGCGCTATTTCTTTTGGCGTGGTGATGCGCTTTTCAAATGACACATTTAACCGCTTGCCATAACGAATTTTTTCTAAGGCGATGTAATCCTCAATTAATTTAACTTCAGCATCTAACGATACGTATTTATCAGTACAGCGATAGACCACGTAGTCCAATATGCCAGACAACTTCTCGATAGCAACCGCTGTTTGATCTGATTTTTTTAGTGCTAAGGCATAGATATTATTCAGCGTATTAAAAATAAAGTGCGGGTTCAGCTGATTTTTCAACGCGTCCAATTCGGCGGTTCGCTTTTGTTCGCGGATACGTAACAGCGCTTGCTGCTTTTGATAAAACCCGTAGGCCAATATCAATACGGTCGGAAAAACCAAATTTGGCAATTTGGAAAAAATGATGTAACGCATGGTCCATCGAGGGTCAATCCGCTGTAGAAAAGTCATCTCGCCGAACATACTCAAAAAGCCTTTGTAGCTAAGTGGGTATAGCGGCTCTAAATAAAAGTAACGAATCACGATATTAATATTCGAAGCAATAAAAATCAGTAAAAACATGTAAAGACAAAACCGCCAAACCTGGCCTTTATCCAATACTTTAGGCGCTAACACCTTAAGGGTGACTAAAGCGACCAGCATTTGCAACGCGGTAACCATACCGGCCGTTTCAATCAACTCTCTATTAGAAACGTAAACCTCCCAGTGCGGGCCTGCATTGATAATAAAAACTGCGAGCCAGAAAACCAACAAACCAAGCTTTGAGAATAGTGGCAATGCCGAAAAAAAGGGGTTTGATTTCATAAGGATTCGGTTGGCATATAAGCAAGTCTACGCTAACAATTAACTATACAGCCAAGTTGAAATCTTGGCGACTTTCTCGACCAACTGCCGATTAACGCCAACCAACGCAGGCTAACTATTGATCAAAGCCCAATACGCCACCGTTTAAGGCCACGACGCCCGTCAAGCAGAGTTGGTCTACTAATTCTTATTCTCTTATCAACAGCGACTAATGTAGCTCAACTTATCAATCAAACACGCAATATCAACAATGAAAAATGTAATCCTGATTTTATTCATCATTCTAAGTTTGCCGAATGTTCAGGCTAAAAACATCGAGCTTAAAGGCAAGGCTGTTTTGGTCACAGGGGCCAGTAGCGGCATTGGCCGAAGCATCGCCGAGACACTGGCTAGTAAGGGCGCCTTTGTATACGCCGGGGCACGCAAACAGAAAGATATAGACCAGCTGAGCCAAATCAAAAACATCATGGGTATTCGCTTAGATGTCACCAAGCCAAATGAAATAGTTGCCGCAGTGGATCTGGTCAAAAAAGAAGGGCGCGGCCTCTATGGCCTAGTGAATAACGCGGGTGTTTTCTTTCATGCCCCATTAATTGAAGTCGCCGAATCAGAGCTGCAATTCATGATGGATGTAAACGTGTTTGGCCCATATCGAGTTACCAAAGCCTTCGCTCCGCTAATTATCGAAAGCAGAGGTCGCATCTCAAATATAAGTTCAATTGCCGGTATCGCGGCGGGCCCGATGTTTGGCCCTTATGCGATGAGTAAATTCGCAATCGAAGCGTTTAGTGAATCATTAAGCCATGAAATGAGGAAGTTTGACGTACAAGTCAGCGTTGTAGAACCGGGTAACTTCAAATCAAACATTATGAAGAATATGCACAAGCGCTTAGCATTGATGGAAGCCGAGGATATTCCGACTAGCTACAAAGAAGAATACAAAGCACTGTCCGGTTTTACCGCTATCGACCGCTCACATCACCGAGACCCAGTTGCGGTTGCCAACGCAGTAGTTCAAGCATTTTCATCTGCTCAACCAAAACTACGCTACATGGTCACGCCGACCCAAGCCGAAGCAAATATGACACTCCGAGCGGCGATGGCGAAAGTGGTTCAACTCAATAGTGATCATGAATTTAGCGTTGATAGAAAAACCTTAATATCGACCTTAGACGCAGCCTCTCAATAGTCATGTCGCAAACCAAGACACAAAGGAGCCTATTTGAGATGCTCTCAACCGTAAAACAACACGAGTTTCGGGCAACGCTCACAGCGTTCACGATGGTGTTCGTGTTAATGGCCTCCTATTTTGTATTAAGGCCAGTACGCGATGCCATGGCCAGCGATTGGAGCGATTCGGAAGTAAGTTTTCTTTGGAATCTACAGTTTTTTGTCAGCATCGCAATCGTCTCATTGTACGGCCTATTGGTCTCGCGCATCCGCTTTAAAACCGTGGTGCCGTTGGTGTATTCAATTTTCGCCGCCAGCTTCGTAGGCTTCCTTTTAATCACGCCTTTGTTAGCGAACCCAACCTTAGTAGAGAAAGCCTTCTATATTTGGGTCAGCGCGTTTAGCTTGTTTCACCTATCCGTATTTTGGAGCTTGATGTCGGATACCTTTAGCAAGGAGCAAGGTAAACGGCTATTCGCCATCATCGCAGCAGGAGGCAGTGCTGGCGCATTGCTAGGGCCGCTGATTCCAGCTTTGTTTGCTGAACAACTTGGGCTTGACCTACTGATGTTGGTTGCAGCTTGTGGCTTATGCTCAGTGGTGCCGTTGGTAGTGTATTTAAGCTATTTAAAGCAACGTGACCTTGGGCATATTTCGAGTAGTGATATAGCTAAAACTAATGCGCTTGGTGGCCGCTGGTGGAGCGGTTTTAGCGACTTCTTTAGCAATCGTTATTTGCTCTGTATTGGGGTATTTATATTGCTCTATGTATTTATTGGTTCCTTCATCTACTTTGAGCAGAAAAATTTATTGGCTGAATACAGTAGACCTGAACGCACCAAGATACTTGCCACCATTGACTGGGTAGTAAACAGTCTCACCTTTGCCATGGCGTTCTTCGTCACTAGCCGAATCGTTACCAAACTTGGTATGCCGATAACTTTGGCACTGATGCCAATTCTATTGGTAGTCGGCATGCTGGCACTGGCCTTTGCACCGCTCATTGTCATCGTCATGGCGGTTCAAGTTACACGACGCGCGGGCAACTACGCGGTGACTAGGCCAGCAAGAGAAATGCTCTTTAGCCAAGTAACTCAAGAGCAGAGATTCAAGAGTAAGCCCGTGATCGACATTGTGGTGTACCGCGGTGGCGACGCGATTAGCGGCACGTTGTTCGCATTTCTGTCTGAAGGCCTGGGCTTAGGCTTGGCGTTAATTGCTCTAATCGGTGCGGGTATCAGCGCTTTTTGGTCCGCAGTAGCCATTTTTCTCGGTCGTCAATATGAGCATGATGACCCTAAACAGGCGCTACTCAAAAACCAGCAACAAATCATACCTAAATCAACAATAAACCTATCGACTTGAGGATATAACATGCGTTATTTAACACTTATTTCTACTCTTATCGTAACTCTTATTTTTGCACCGTTAAGCTTTGCAAGTGAGCCCAAGCAGAGTGCCGAAGCATTTATGCAAGACTATCTTGATGGCTATGAGAAATACCTAATCGGCGACAATGATGCTGACGTGACTTTGGTAACGGAGCACTTCTCAGAGCCTCTGGTG
>JAESTB010000506.1 GCA_016763815.1 Arenicella sp. | reverse complement strand
GGTGAAAAAGCAAATGTAATTAACGTAGCCAAGGATTCATCGTTTGATGCTTTAGCGTTGCAGTGGATGGATGGTGCTGCCTTAAATTGGTCCAATTACTATGAGCATATGGCGTTAAAGAAAACCCCTTTGCCGACGTATCCATTTGCAGAGAAACGCTGTTGGTACAGTAAAAAAACGGCCGACGATATCAATAATACCGTTTCAAAAATAGCCCTTGAGCGAACAAACTTAGCCGGTGTAGTGAAGAATGACAATGTGTTTTTAAACACCTTGAGCAAGGAGCAATTTTTTATTAATGACCATGTTGTTCAAGGCAACAAAATGTTACCTGTCGTAGTCTATCTAGAGTTTGTAAGGGATGCTGCAAATTACATTTTAGGGTCGTCGATTGCAAATACTCTAGAAAACGTATTTTGGTTGCAGCCAATAAAAGTGTTAGATGAGGATATATCCCTAAAAATTGAGTTTGATACAGCCGGTATAGGTAAAGCCCCTTCTGTTGACATGGTAGGTTTTCAAGTGAGTGTGGATGGAACTATTCATTCAAAAGGGCAAGTTGGGAAAAAAGAAATCCGACCAGGTGACGTTCAGAGTCTAAATTTAAACCATTTAAAAGGTTTATCGCAACAGACACTATCTAAGGCTGAACTCTATCGATTGTTCACTAAAAATGGATTGGATTACGGCCCAAGCTTTCAGACGATTGAGCATTGTCGGTACCTAGGGGATGGGGTACTGGCCGAGTTAAGGGTTCCAGATTCAGTCAAAGAATATATGAAGCGTATGGAGCTTCACCCCAGTATGGCCGACGGTGTTTTTCAAACTATAGTCGCTTTGAGTTTGTTAGACCCGAATGCCAGTGGTGATCAGTATGTACCATTCTTTTTAAAGCGATTAACACTGATTAAACCCATCACAGATAAGTGCTACGTGTATGCAACATTTAGTAAAACAACTGAGAAAGGAAGACAAAATATTGATCAAAATGAAATGATGTTTGATGCAATCCTTTGTGATCCAGATGGTGAACCATTAGTGATAATTAATGGTTTAACAAAACGAGCAATTAGGTCTGACAACGCCACGCATAAAAATAAGCGGACTATAGTATCGAAAAAACCTGATACTTATTACCAATCACTATGGAAATACCAAGCGCGTATTGCGGTTGATAATCAAAAAAAATCACCCACTCTAATTGTTTTTTCTGAACACGAGAAAACACTTACTACGATATTGAATTTAAATCGAGTCGAAGGTTCAGTGATGTTGATCACTCCTGGCGACGAATTCTCCGTGATTAATGACGCTCACCTCCAGATAAACCCATCCTCGGCCGAAGATTTTTCAACGCTCGCAGAATACTTTAATCGTGTAAAGCTGGAGGTTTCTCACGTATTGTATTTATGGAGCTTTAAAACGTCGTCAACAGGGCATAACGACCTTGTGAATATCGGCATTACCAATATGCTGCGGCTCACCAAGGCATTAATCGCATCGAGAGCATACAAAAGAGTCAAACTCTTATATTGCTATAACGCGTCGGACCCCATTCAAGTGCCTTATCATGCGATGGTTGGTGGTTTTGCTAGAACACTAGTCTATGAAAACCCCAATATGAGATATATGACGTTGGGGCTTGAAGGACCAGAGGGAATTCAAGAGTTATCACCTGAACGATTCGAGCTGTTAGTCGATGAACTCACCTACGACTCCAGCCCTAAATTGCACGAGCTTCTTTATCGGGATGATAATCGATTCGAACGCCAGGTTAAGGAGTGCAATCCTACCGAAAGTCTTCTAATCAATAATGCAACGATTAAGGAAAATGGAGTCTACTTGATCAGTGGTGGGGCTGGCGGCTTGGGGTTTATTTTGCAAAGCATTTATCAAGAAACTACAAAGCCACAGTAGTGCTTGTTGGGCGTTCAGAATTGAACTCCAATGTACAAGAGAAGCTGAATATTATTAATGGCTTAGGTGGTAAATCTTTATATTACAGCACTGATATCAGGGAACGGAAAAATGTGCAGCGTTTATTTGATGATGTAGCCGTTAAATGCAAGGAAATCAACGGTGTTATTCATGCGGCTGGCGTTATTGAAGACGCCTATATCTTAAGAAAAAAAGAAGATATTTTTGATAAGGTGATCACGCCTAAGGTTGCTGGCTTAGTGCATATGGATGAACTAAGTTCAGAACTTCAGCTCGACTTTTTTATGATGTTTTCGTCAATCGCGTCATTGATGCCAAATCAAGGACAATCTGACTACGCGGCGGCGAATAGTTTCCTTGATTACTATGCGCATTATCGTAATAACTTAGTTGATTATGGACAAAGATACGGGCGAAGTTTGGTCATAAATTGGCCTTTATGGGCTGATGGAGGTATGCGAGTTACTCCAGAGGAAACAGCGCATTTGCTCAAGGTGTTTGGGATGAAGCCATTACCAACAGAACAGGGCATTCACCTATTTGAACAGGCCTTACGCGAGATTTCTGCACGCAACGATTTCTATCAATTAATTGCCATCGATGGTGATAAGGAAAAAATAGCGGCCTGTTTGGGCATAGAAAGTGAATTGGTCGATCAAAAAACTAATGGCCCTGGAAACGAACTTACCCGACCACAAATAGAGAAAGGTTTGAGAGCTATCTTTTCTCAACAATTTAATTTGGCTGCAGAAAAACTGGATGTTTGTGCCAGCATGAGTGAATTCGATGTGGACTCTCTAGTACTGTTGAATATCGCCAAGCAAATAAATAAGCGTTACCAAATTGGCATAAACCCCACGGCCTTTTTTGAGGCAGACACGATCGAAAAATTAGTTGAGTTCATTTTGGACAGAAGCCTTAGGACATTAAATAAAACCTCAAAGTCAGTGAATAATATGGTGCTACGCCACAATAGCAGTTTAGTCAATACCGGTGCCTCAGATTTGGCGACGATGTTGTTTCGTCGAACGTTTAGTACTTCTGAATTTTATTTAAAGGACCATGTGGTTGAAGAGCAGTACAACATGCCCGGCGCTTGTTATATTGAGATGGCACGTCAAGCCGCTGCAATAATGTTAGGTGATAAAGCGGCTACTACACTGAGTCACAACTTGTGGATTAGTCAACTATCTTCGCCTCAAGAAAATTTTGATGCTTTTGTACAGTTTACCGTTAAGGGCAGTGGCTACGACTATGAAGTATTCAGTTATAAAAATATTGCTGGGGTAAAAGAGAAAGAGGTTCATGCTATTGGGCAAGTTTCCCCAACGGTCGAACGGCAATCTGAACCAATTATTCTAGATATTGATGATATATTTAAGCGCTGTAAGTCAGTGCAACACTCGGAGGAAGTGTATCGCCAAATCATAGAGGAAGGCCTTCACGTGGGGCCAACCTTCATGCCAATGCAAGAAATAAGATTAAGTCACCGAGAGGCCATTGGTCGTCTTAAGCTTCCGAGCAGTATTGCGGACACACTTCTAGACTATGTTCTGCATCCGACTATGCTTACCGGTTTTTTTCAAACAGCGCTGATATGTAATCGCTATGACGATAAGAGTGACCATGGCTTTCGTTATATCCCGATCGGAATAGATGAGATAACAATTCATGCGGAGGTCGGTGATCAATGTTATGTCTACGTTAAAGCTCACGAGCAAAATCAACGAAACAAGAAGTTAAGAAAATATGACATTTGGGTGTGTCAAAAAAATGGCTTGGTCAGTGTTAAGTTGAATGGGTTTGCAATCAGAGCTTTAGTCGATTCGCAGGTTCATGTTTCAAATGCTAAAGGCTTTGATGCAGAAGTGGATTTAAACCAAGCTGATCTTGCTCAGTCATCATCCTTATCGTTCGATGATAGTCAATTTACAGAGAAGACTATTAGTTATCTAAAGGGAGTGTTGGCTGAACCTATAGGTTTGTTAAAAGACGAGATACAAGTTAAGGAAGCGTTCGAGAGTTACGGTATTAACTCGATAATGATTGTTGAGTTAAATAAAGTCCTCGAGGACCTATTTGGCCCTTTATCCAAGACATTGTTTTTTGAATACAGCAATCTTGACGAGTTGGCGGGTTTTTTCATTGATAACCATTCCGAAACGCTAGGCAATCTGATGAATACCTCAACGGCCAAAACATCGAATGCCGCTCTGACTGTGTCTGAAACGGTAAGTGAACACTTAGG
>JAESTB010000040.1 GCA_016763815.1 Arenicella sp. | reverse complement strand
CCATTTTAATATCGATGTTAGAGAAACTATTTAAATGTTTCTTAATGTTCTCCAAAATAATTCTTATACACAAACTTCTTGCTCTGCATATCGAAGAATTTCTTAACCGTTTCCCCTTGGAGTTATCCGGTGGCCAACAACAACGCACTGCTATGGCTCGAGCCTTGGTCAAGGACGCGAGCCTGATTCTGTTGGATGAGCCGTTAGCAAATCTCGATTACAAATTACGGGAAGAGTTACGAATTGAGTTGCGTGACTTATTTAAGCAAAGCGAAACAGTGGTGGTATACGCAACCACTGAACCTGGCGAAGCATTAGCACTGGGGGGTGTAACAACGTTGTTGCACCAAGGCCAAGTGGTACAGTCTGGTCTGGCGCATGAAGTTTATGCTCAGCCAGATAACATCATCGCCGCCGAGCTATTTAGCGAACCGTCTTTGAATATGCTAGAGGCCTCCGACCATCAATCTAATACTGATGAGCGATTAGCTATTCGCCCCGAACATATTACCTTATCGGCAACTCAAGAGACTGACCTAGCCCTTGAGCTAACCGTTGATGTCGCTGAAATCAGCGGCTCAGAAACGTTTCTGCACATGCGTAAGCAGGCGTCTAATCATGGAGCTGGTCACCAGCCCCAAGAAATAGTCGCGCGCTTGCGCGGCATCCATCATTATCAAACGGGTGATACCGTTAGAGCGTATTTCCCGCAAGCCAAGCTATTTCGCTTCGACGCCGACGGCAATACCCTTGGTTCAAAAAAACCCTCATTTGAAGCCACGCAAAGCAAGCATTCAAAGGTGCCTGCCAATGGCTGAAATAAAATTAGCATCGTTGGCGCACAGCTATCAAACGTCGCCGTCAGCACCAGAAGACTATGCCATTCGGCAAATGGATCATGTGTGGGAACAGGGCGGAGCTTATGCGTTATTAGGGCCTTCAGGGTGTGGCAAGAGCACATTGTTAAACATAATTTCTGGCTTATTAGTCCCGTCAAAGGGTCATGTGCTGTTTGACGGTAAAGAAGTAAACCATCTTAGCCCAGCACAGCGGAACGTGGCTCAGGTGTTTCAATTTCCGGTGGTCTACGACACCATGACGGTGTACGACAATTTAGCGTTTCCATTACGCAACTTAGGTAAAGACAAGGCTATCATTGACCAGCGCGTGCGCGAGATAGCCGCAGCCCTCGAGCTCGATTCTGATCTGATGCGGCGGGCCAATAATTTAAGCGCCGACGACAAGCAAAAAGTGTCTATGGGCCGAGGGCTGGTTCGTGATGATGTATCCGCGATATTGTTGGATGAACCGTTGACCGTGATCGACCCAAGTTTGAAATGGAAACTGCGACGACAACTCAAACGGCTGCATCAACAATTTGATATCACTATGGTGCTGGTGACACACGATCAATTAGAAGCATCGACGTTCGCCGATAAGATCGCCTTGATGTACCAGGGCCAAATTGTGCAAAATGGCACGCCGCAAGAATTGTTCGAACAGCCGGCACATACCTTTGTTGGCTATTTCATCGGCAGCCCGGGAATGAATTTTATTGAAGTATCATTGCATGATGGTTGTGCTGTGTTCTCAGGCCTTATGGTGCCAGTTGATTCAGCGAGTTATGATCTCGCGGTAAAGTAGGGTAGCAGCAACATTAAACTTGGTATTCGCCCGGAATTTGTTTGCTTACATGAAAAGCCTGAACCGGCCGCGCTTGATGCGTTAGTGACGAATATTGAAGACCTTGGTTCTTATAAAATCGTCACTGTTGAGCTCGCTGGGGAGACGATAAAAGCTCGGATAGAAGAAGACGACTGGGTGCCAGCGGATCGCGTCTATATGTCCTTCCCATTACCGTGGCTTAAGCTGTACGCTGACGAATACTTGGTAAAGGCAGTTTGACCATGACCGTTAAAGTAAAGAATCAAAAAGCCCTATGGTTAGTATTGCCGGTCTTTATATTGGTGGCGTTTTCGTCGCTTATCCCACTGATGACCATCGTTAACTACTCCATTCAAGATATTTTTGATGTTAACAATGCGTACTACGTTGGTACAGATTGGTTTCGCGAGGTGCTCGGAGATCCGCGCTTGCGAGACTCATTAGTGCGTCAGTTTGGTTTCTCAGCCTCGGTGTTATTAATCGAAATCCCGCTTGGAATCGGCATCGCATTAATGATGCCTAAATCGGGGCGTTTGGCCTCCCTATGTTTAGTAGTAATGGCCGTTCCGTTGTTGATCCCCTGGAATGTGGTCGGCACCATCTGGCAGATTTACGGTCGTGCTGATATTGGCTTAATGGGTTCCGCGCTAACATCGATGGGTTTTGATTACAATTATGCATCTGACCCGGTCGATGCTTGGCTAACGGTGTTAGTGATGGATGTGTGGCACTGGACCTCGCTAGTGGCTCTGCTGTGCTTCTCTGGTTTGCGTGCTATTCCGGAGGCGTATTATCAGGCCGCACAAATCGACCGTGCTTCGGCTTGGTCCGTGTTCCGGTATATCCAATTACCAAAGCTTAAAAACGTCTTAGTAATCGCTATTTTGCTGCGCTTTATGGATAGTTTCATGATCTACGCCGAGCCATTAGTGTTGACTGGTGGCGGCCCTGGCAACTCGACCACTTTTCTAAGTCAAACCTTAACTAAAATGGCGATTGGGCAGTTTGATCTAGGTCCAGCGGCGGCGTTTTCTCTGATTTATTTCTTGATTATTTTGGCCGTGTCTTACGTCTTTTTTACCACCATCACGCAGATGGATAAGGAGCGCTAAATGAGAATGAAGAAAGGTCATATTTTAGGGCTCAGCGTGTATCTTGTTTTTCTGCTGCTCCCGATCTATTGGCTAGTGGTCATGTCCTTTAAAAGCAATGAAGAAATTCTAGGGCAACTAACCTTTTGGCCGCAAACTTTTTCATTTGATAACTATGTAACCATATTCACAGACCCAAGTTGGTATATGGGCTATGTCAACTCAATGACATACGTTGCCATCAACGTGGTTATCACCCTGATCACTGCGTTGCCCGCGGCCTACGCTTTCAGCCGATATAATTTTCTAGGCGACAAACATCTTTTCTTCTGGCTGTTGACCAATAAAATGTCGCCGCCTGCGATAGCGCTACTGCCATTTTTTCAGCTGTACTCATCGGTGGGATTATTCGATACGCATATAGCCGTGGCGCTG
>JAESTB010000505.1 GCA_016763815.1 Arenicella sp. | reverse complement strand
TTGTTGAAAGATTTGATTCAGCCCTAAAATAGGGTCAGCAGGGAGGGTTTTCAGTTGCTCAAACATGAGATTGGCCGTAGATTGAAGTTGAGAATTTGGTACTTATCCTAATACCTTAGAGTAAACCGCGACTCGACACTCTAAGTGACTATTTTAAGCGTGAATATATTTTCCGTTACTGGCAGACTAGCCGCCCCTACTATTGTCAGACAAAGGCAGTTTACTTAGTTCTTGATCATCTGGCGTAGTGCGCTTAATTTCGGATAAATATTTAAATAATAATCGCGCCGACTTAGGCGGTTTGTCGTGCGTTTGTTCTTGCGCAGCGTTTCTAACCAGTTGTCGTATATGCTGACGATTGATAACAGGAAATTGATCTATCAGCTCTGTAAGCAACTTGTCATCGCCTGAAATTAAGCGATCACGCCACTGCTCCAACTGATGAAGCTCGGCAGTCTGTTGTTTACTTGGCTGCTTCTGTCTATCGATTTCAGATTGAATGGCTTCGACATCTTCATAAGCCATTAAACTCGCTATACGACGAAGCTGGCGTTGATATGCTCCTCGGCGAAATCGCTGCCCGTCCTTGACCGCTTGACGCATCTCGTCCGTTAGCGGCACTTTTTTTAAAGCCGAAGCGGGCATTTCGATCAGCTCCTTACCTAACTGGTTTAGAACCTTAATTTCTCGTTTAAGCTCAGTTTTATTCGGCCTAATCGCGTATTCTTTTTCGCTCATAAGGCAAAGTTCAAGACGTCGTACAAAGGTGTTAAAGTAAGCACAATTATGCGCTCGGGACGCAGTCTTTACCAGTTATTTCTAGGCAAACGGGCGTTTACTCTCACGCTCAGCGTATGTTACCTTGCCCTTGGCATTTTGCGATTCGTCAAAGAATACCTCTATGCGAGTTCCAACACCAACCTCACTATCGACTTCGACAATCCAGTTAAACCTGATCGACAAGCGCTTGACGATGGTTAACCCAACGCCATAGCCCTTGCGATTAGTCTTACTAGACTGCTCAGCCCGATAGTATGGTTGAAAAATCTTCTTGGTTTGCTCGTTGGTCATACCTACGCCGGTATCCTCGATAACCACCGAGTGCGTCTTTATGGTAATAGTCACAGAGCCTTCGTTAGTATACAGAACCGCATTTCTTATCAGGTTGCCCAACACAATAGCAACCACCTTGCGTGCAGTGAAAATTTCGAGTGGGTATTGTTCATCAATCTCAATCGTCACTGGCTTATTATCTAAATAAATATCGGCGCTTCGAATCTCGCGCTCTATTACGTTAACGATGATAGTTTGCTCATCCTCAAACTCTTTATCAGTCTCACGCGCAAGGATTAAAAAAGCATCGATCAATTCCTCCATGTCGCGCGCAGAGCCTTTTATGCGGGTAACGTATTTTTTTGAATATAAGTCGAGATCTTGCTCAGCAAGCAATAGATCGCTTGCCATTTTTATGACGGTCAGTGGTGTCCGGAATTCATGACTTGCGTCTCGAGTAAAAGCGCGTTCACGCTCCACGAACCGCTGAATACGTCGAGAGTAAGACGAAAATGAGGCCACCAGTTTTTCAACCTCCCAATCGACATCGCCGGGTATATTTGATAAGTCCTCCAGGCTCGCATCGGCGTGTGCAGGATCGAATCTGTCAAATTTGTTCGCCAACCATACGATCGGGCTTAATAGGTAATTGGACTCTCTATAGATCCACCAAGCAGTGGTGTATATCAACACTAACACTATGGTTAGCGGCAACACCCCAAAGTAGAGTGCCAGTCGTAATACGCTTTGGCCATCGAACAAGAGGTAGAGGCGTTCACCACTACGCTCAGTTGTGTACATTAATGAATGAGCCGTTTGGCCGTGCATTTTCTGAAAGCCTAATCCATAACCTTGCAATTCCTTGGGTATCCCTACACTCGAGTTAACGTCGGTCAAATACCCCTTCAAGTTTTCGGTATTAGGCGGCTGAAACGTGGCATCTTGCTCATAGCCTTCCCAAAAATGCTGGGCCTCACCCGTCAACGCTTCCCTTACTAGAAACTGTTCAATTACCACACTGGCAAAGCCGATGGTGAGTACCGCTACTAGGCCAATCAGACAAGCCTGCAGCGTCATTTTTCGGCTTAGTTTGCTGCGAATGACTGACTGGCGAAAGCTTTTCTTATACTCCACTTAGCAAGTCCTCACCTTGTTAATACTGTTCAATCTCTTAGCCATTGAATCCTATCTGTAAAAAACAGTTCATTAAACATTAACCGTTACAGGTCTAGTGCTACGCCGCATCGCCAATGCGATACCCACGGGACTGGATAGTCTGTAATAACGCTTGCTCAAATGGCTTATCTATCTGTTTACGCAAATTATACATATGGCTGCGTAACGTATCGCTATCTGGCAGTATATCGCCCCAGATCTCGTGCTCCAATTGATTTCGACTAACCACTTTGGGTGACTCTTTCATGAGAATCGTCAAAATCTTCAAGCCGATTGGTGACAAATAAATCTGTTGCCCTGAGCGTTTAACCTCTAAGGTGCCAGTATCCAACTCCAAATCACCAACACTCAGAACTTCTTGCTGAGCGATCTGACCCTTGCGACGCATTAACGCTTTGATACGAGCTTCTAGCTCAAGGATTTCGAATGGTTTAACCAGATAATCATCCGCGCCTAACTCCAAACCGGTAATCTTATCTTCTAGAGTATCGCGAGCTGTCAGCATCAAGATTGGTGTACCTACCTTAGCCTCTTCTCGCAACTTACGACACACGTCAAGCCCGTCCATCTCAGGCAACATTAAGTCAAGAAGAATAACGTCATAATCATTCTGACTGGCCAAATTAAAACCCATACGACCATCGCTGGCGTAGTCGAGTTCGTAATCTCTACGTTCAAAATAGTCAAAGAGCATCTCGGCAATGTCTTTATGATCTTCAATAATTAAAACGCGGGTATTATTCGTCATGACTGTTTAAAATATTTGGTAATGTGATAAGTTTAGGTAAATGATAGTGAGATCAATGTGAACGATAATTACCCACAAAGCCTTGTATTTGATGGTTTTAAGGCCGCGATAACGGTACTGATCAGCATAGTCTTTTCGGCTTGTTCCGACAAATCAAAACCCATAATCAGTGATAGTTTTAGAATAGAAATGTCGCAGCTTGTTTGCCAATCGGCGTCTAACTATAAAGACAGGGTAGTCGGCGACGGCCATTGCGTTAGCCTGATCAAGCGCTGCGCCGGAGCACCGCCAACGACACGTTGGCGCGCAGGCGCTTCGGATCTAACGTCAGACTTGCCGTCAGGCACGGTAATTGCAACCTTTAAAAACAATCGCTACCCAAATAGTAGCGGTCATCACGCCGCTATTTATATACAACACGATGAAAACGGCATCTGGGTTTGGGACCAATGGATCGGAAAACCAGTACACCGACGACTAATTCGTACGCGTAATGACAACGCTAGCGCCGGCAACACGGCTCAAGCTTATCGAGTAGTTTTAATAGAAAGCCCTAAATCAAATAAGCATAACGCCAAAGCAAATTAAATATTGGCCGCTGACTAGTTTATTATGGTTTTATGTTGAGTGAATTTGTCGCTAATATTCTTTGCCGCCTTTCGCCGTCCGATAGTGTCACTCTCAACAATAGAGGCACTGACCCTAACGCACAAACCCGGGTGGTTATCAGAGAACGACAAGTCTAATTTATGTAACTTCAATACCGCAAATACCAACGCTAGGCCGAGGCCACTGCCTGGCGTGGTGCGACTTTGATCCAAACGATAAAAACGCAGTACCACTTTCTCATGCGCTTCTTCTGGAATGCCAGGACCATTGTCGGCAACTTCGACATACCAGTTGACGCCCTCTTTGACCGAACGAATGGTGATCACACCTTGATCAGGGGTGTACTTGATCGCATTATCTAACAAGTTCGCAAAAGCTTGGAAGAGCATATCGCGATCTGCCGAAATCTCCATTGTTTGGCTAATATCAACATTAAGGCGCTGGCCTTTCTCTTCAATTAGCGGTTCGTAGAGTTCGAGTAAATCATACAAAATTGAGTTCAAATCAACTGACTTAAAACCCTTTCTTTGCTCACTATACTCAATTCTGGCGATACGCAGCAATGCGTTAAAAGTGGCTAAGAGACCATCAGCCTCGTGAATAATTTGATCAACTGCAAGCTCTTCTTCTGGCCTACCTGCAACTCTAATCTTCAATTCTTCGACTCTGTTCTTTAGACGTGCTAGGGGCGTTTTCAAATCGTGTGCAATGTTATCTGACACCCTTCTGACGCCTTCCATTCCACGCTCAATTTGATCTAGCATACCGTTTAGATTGCCCGCCAGCTCATCAAATTCGTCGCCAGTTCCACTGGTGGCGATCCGCCGCCTCAGATCACCTTGCATGATCTTGCGACTTGTTTGATTGATAGCGGCTAGTCGACTACTCAGTGTACGCCGCATCATCAAGCCGCCAATGATACCCAGCGCAACAGTTAGCATTAAGCCCCATATTAACGCTCGACCGACCAAGGCTTTGAGTGTAGTCAGATCTTTCATGCTCTGACCAACCAACAAGTTATAACGGTTATCGAGAAGTACTGCGCGAGCTCTCACGCTAAATTTTTTGTCTCCTCCTTCGCGTATGCGGCTTAACTTGAAATCAAGCCAGCCTCCTTTGCCATCGACCGACATTCTCGGCCAGCCTGACATATTACTTACCAACGGCTGAAACTGATAATCAGCCAGCAAATATAGAGTTGGGTCACCTGGACGAGGCTGAACTCGCTCAGACATTAACGTAACTAAACCAGGATAACCTTTACGCTTGTAGACATCAGTTAGCTCTTGAATCTCGGCGTTGATATCAACATCAGTCTGGTTAGTCTTGTAAACGATAGTCGACCAATAAACAAACCCCAATATAATCGAGACTGACAGGCCAAACAGTAAGACATAAACCAGCGTGATACGAAACGCCGAGCTTTTAAATGGACTAATCTGGTTCACTCAACATATAACCTGCGCCGCGAACGGTATGCAAAAGAGTCACTTCGAACTCTTTATCAATCTTACCTCGCAGACGGCTGATGTGAACGTCAATTACGTTAGTTTGTGGGTCGAAGTGATAATCCCAAACCTTTTCGAGTAGCATCGTACGAGTGACAACTTGACCACTGTGACGCATCAAATACTCAAGCAGGCGAAACTCACGCGGCTGCAAATCAACCTTCTGATCATTTCGGCGAACCTCTCGCTTGAGCAAATCCATCTCCAAATCGGCAACCTTCAAAACCGTGTCCGGGGATTCGGGCTCAGCGCGACGCACCAGTGCTTCTATTCGTGCTTGCAGCTCTGAAAATGCAAAAGGCTTGACCAAATAGTCATCGGCGCCAGCTTTCAAGCCTACCACGCGATCATCGACGTCTCCCAATGCACTCAACATGAGTATAGGTGTTCGATTGCCACTACCACGTAAAGTTCGAGTCATAGTGACTCCATCTACTTTGGGTAACATTCGGTCGGCAATGATCACTTGGTACTCGGTAGAGTCGGCCATCAGCAGACCTTCACGACCATCAGCCGCGTGATCGGCTATGTGGCCGCACTCGGTTAAGCCCTTTACGATGTATTTCGCGGTCTCATTATCGTCTTCAACGATTAATACTCGGATCATACTTTTTTTATTCATCTCTATTTTTCATCCATTTTACGCTATTTAGGATTTCACTCCCACTTAATGCGTCACTTTCAGTGGTCCTTCTTAGTGACGAGCAGGAGCACGTTATGCGAATCAATGCTATAAATATCAATCCAATTTAAAAACCAAGAAACCAGGGCTTCCTCGGCGATTGATTAACACCGCCACTGAACTTTGCTTAGCTTTCTTAGCCGCCTTTAAAATTTTTGTGATCTGCTCAGGACTGCGAATATCTTTATCACTACCAAACTGCACGATCACGTCTCCAGGGCGAAGATTATTCCTCGCTGCCAGTCCGCGTCGCTCGACCGAGGTTAAAAGCATGCCAACAACACTCTCAGCGATTCGGTATTCAGCTCTATTGTCCTCAGTTAATTTAGACATTTCGACTCCGAGAATCTTATTCCCCTGAGGCTCCGCTTGCTCTTTCGGCTCTTCGCTTGCAATGTCGTCGTCATCTGAAGGAAACGGCTCGGTTTTAATCTTAATAGTTTTAACCTTGCCATCGCGCCACACTTTCATGCCATAGCTTTTACCGACCTGCGACTGAGCAACTTCTTTCGGCAGATTACGCATCTCTTTTATTGGTTCACCATTGAACTCCAACACGATGTCACGTGCTTCGAGACCTGCTTTGGCCGCTGGTGAGTCTTTCATGACACCTGACACAAGAGCTCCTTCTTCATTAGGGCGATCTAAAAGCTTCGCCAGCTCTTTAGATACCGAGCCAATAGAGACGCCAATCCAGCTACGTTCAACCTGCCCTGTTTTTTGCAACTGACCGATCACACCTTTCGCCAAGCTGGCCGGAATAGCAAAGCCAATGCCAACGCTACCGCCACTGGGCGAGTAAATCATCGAATTAATGCCTATCACTTGCCCTTGCATATTAAACAGTGGACCACCCGAGTTGCCACGGTTAATCGCGGCATCAACTTGAATAAAATCATCGTATGGGCCGGCTTGAATGTCTCGACCAATGGCCGAAATAATACCGGTGCTAGCAGAACCTCCAAGTCCGAATGGATTACCAATCGCCAATACCCAATCGCCGACTCGAGATCGTTCATCATCACCCCAAGGCAAAAACGGTAAGCCGCTAACATCTTTTAACTTAAGCAGCGCTAGATCTGTTTTGGGGTCACTACCCTTTATTTCAGCCTCGTACTCAGTACCGTCAGTGAGAGTAACCACGATTTCATCAGCGCCATCAATGACGTGATGATTGGTGACAACGTAACCGTCGGCACTGATAATGAACCCTGAGCCAATACCTAGTGGACGAGTTTGCTTATCTTGCAGCTGTTGCTCGTCATCTTGCTCCTCAAATTCGTCAAGGTCTGGTTGGCTTTGACGCGGATCCATTTGATCTCGACGGCCGAAAAAATCATTGAAAAAGTCTTCCAACCCTTGCGGGCCGCCTCTGAAATTTCGGCCGTTCGAGCCACCCCTACGGTTCATTCGACGACGTTCGATAAAACCTGCGGTGGCAACGTGAACCACGGCTGGGCTAACGTCTTCAATTAAGTCGGCGAACCCATTGGCCGGTGTCCACGGCATACTATTTTCCCTAGGCGTTACCAATGCAGCTTCGATAGGTGTCGCGGCGATAGGTGTCGCAGTGATAACTGTCGCAGTGTTTAGCACTGAAACTACGCCGCTCGGATGTGCCTCACCAGTCTTGCGAGCGTCGGCATTGGCCTGTATAGAAATAACCACAGCGGCCGAAATCGCGGCTACCGATGTCCATTTAACAATGGGCATGAACGAGTTTGATAGTGCTTTGAACATTAATTTCTCCAAAAATCATTGTATACGCAGGTGTTTTTTTTCAAATAGCGGCAGGTCTCTAATGCGTTCAAACAAAATGTGTGATGTTTTTAAACAAAATGAGATCCAACATTACTTATAATACAAGTGCTAAATAAAAATCCTGATACAGAGATAGTAAGGGTCGCGTGATTACCCTCAAGTGAACAGCGGATTACGTTTTAGTAATAGGTGCGTAAAAACAGTACGTTTTCGATCACACGTCTACTAAAAAGAGACGGTATCTGCCTCTTCCTAAAATCTAACGACGATTTTTTCTATTGCTGCTGTCAAAGAAGACATGTCTGCCAGTGACGCCAATGACTCAATTGTCTAAAACAACCGCCTTTAAGGACGAAAACGCCGAACTCGTTAACACAAGATCGGCGTTTAAAATAAACCAATAGTCTTGGTAATTTCCTAAGAAAAACCGAATCAAATTAGAAAGGTATCAGTTAAAAGTCATTAAGAAGATTCAAGGGTAAAACTTAATCCTGCATTGTCTTCCAAACGCTTAATTAACTTATCCCAACGCTGGCGCT
>JAESTB010000504.1 GCA_016763815.1 Arenicella sp. | reverse complement strand
TGAAAAACTTGCCAATAGCTAGCTATTAGTTGCGTTTTCCGCTTCAATTGAAGGAATTCCAAGCGCTTTTTATCTCCTCCCTGAGTTATGCTGGGGTCTCTGAATACCAACGTCGAGCGCCCATAGCAGGGACACGTTGATTGGGCGAATTACGACTTACCGAAATCAATCGTACAGCACGGCAAATCAGGCGAGAACCAAATCTAAGTATGAAATTTGAGCAAAGCGGGGCCTTAGCGTCACAACACCTAAAGCAGCTAGTTGATGAATCCGTTATCACCCTTGAGGATCCGGCTGATAGCGATCAAATTCAGCCAGCTAGCATTGATTTACGATTGGGCAGCATCGCCTATCGTGTTCGCGCGTCATTTCTACCCGGCAAAGATCGAAAGGTAAGCGACTGTTTAGAGCAGATGGTGATGCATCGTATGGACCTAAGTGATGGCGCCGTATTAGAAAAATCGTGTGTTTACATCGTGCCATTACAAGAAGGTTTGAATTTACCTGATCACTTAGCCGCCGCAGGTAATCCCAAGAGTTCGACCGGCCGCTTAGATGTGTTTACTCGGCTGATAACAGATAACGGAACCGAATTTGAGCAGGTGCCCGCGGGCTATTGCGGGCCTCTTTATGCCGAAATAGCACCGTTGACCTTTAGCGTATTGGTTCGACGCGGGTCTCGGTTGTCGCAGTTGCGAATTCGCTTTGGTCAATCAACTATTAACGACGCAGAGCATTTCGAGTTGCAGAAAAATGAGCGATTAGTTGACTTAGATTTAAATGCTCAAGAAGTAAAAAATGGCATTCCGGTGAGCGTTGATTTGGCTGGTGACGAAGCTGGTCTAATTGGCTTCAGAGCGAAACGTCACTCAAGCGTAATCGATGTGGATAAATCGTCGGCTCAGCCAATCTCTGATTTCTGGGAACCACTTTATTCGCAATCAAAGCAACTGATTCTCGACCCCGGCGAATTCTACATTCTGGTATCTAAAGAAGCGGTCCATGTGCCGTCGGCTTATGCTGCGGAGATGGTACCTTACGACACTTTAGTCGGCGAATTCAGAGTCCACTATGCGGGTTTCTTTGATCCTGGGTTTGGAGCGGCAGAAGCCGGTGGGCATGGAGCGCGGGCGGTTTTAGAGGTTCGTAGCTTTGACGTGCCGTTCTTGTTAGAAGACGGTCAAAACGTAGGGCGTCTGGTGTACGAAACCATGCTAGCAACGCCGGATCGGCTTTATGGCCAAGGCGTGCCGTCTAACTATCAAGCCCAAGGCTTAAAGTTGAGTAAACATTTTCGTATGGATTCTCTATAGACCTGCGTTAATCTGTGAGTCAGAGTTAATCGGCCGCGTATCTCTTAGTTGAAATATCACCCGAATGGGTGACGCGTGTGTCGGTCGAGTGAGCTACATTGTTAGTCGACCCAAGAATGGGTCAGCGCACTAAACGCGTAAATCTAAAATGGAGATTTTAATAATGAAAAAGACACAAACACAAATTAAAGCTAACTCGACCATGACCCGTGCCAGCATAATTGCACTCAGCTTGATTGGCTCATTGCTAGTATCAGGGCCGGCAGCTGCGGCAAGTGCCTGTAAAGGTTTAGAGAACTCGGCATGCAGCAATAAATCCTCATGCGGTTGGGTTGAAGGCTATCAACGTAAGGATGGTCGTAGCGTTAAATCTTTTTGTCGCACGAAGTCTGTAGCAAAGAAGTCTGTAGCAAAAAAATCAATAAACAAAAAATCCACTACTAAAAGTATTGGTAAATCGGGTAAGTAGGCGAAACTGAAACTTTGTTCAGCAAACTTTTTTCAGCAGTATGTCAGATAGAAAAGAGCCTTGAGTAAATGGGCTCTTTTTTAGCACTTTGTGGCAATAAATAAACCACGTTTCGGGGCAGGGTAGCCCTCTATTGTCTTACTAATATCGTGCGGATCTAAGAACTCTTTTAATGAATGAAACTGCATCCATTCAGTTCTACGCTGCTCATCCAGTGAGGTTACGTTCTGGTCGGCGCATCGAACGTTAGTGAACCCGGCTTGCTTAATCAGCGAGATGATTTTGTCTACCGTCATAATACTCCAGACGTTTCGCATCTGAGCGTAGCGCTCTTTAGTCGCCAATATTCCTCCCTCAACATCATCTATGATTAGGGTTTCAAGCACTAGTTCGCCGCTGCTGGCGAGTAGATCTTTTAGCTCTATTATATGGTTGATTGGGTTTCGTCGGTGATACAGAACCCCCATTGAGAACACGCTATCGAACAGTGGCATTGAGCTTGGCATATCCTCGATACCAATCGGCAGTAAGTCGAAGTTGGGGTTCTGGGCGTATTTTTGAATCGCCATATGTTGCACTAAAAAACGCATAGATGGGTCGATGCCAAGGACATAGTCTGCACCGTCGCCTAGCATTCTCCAGCAGTGATAGCCAGTGCCGCAACCGACGTCTAATACCGCCCGGCCTTCAAGCGATGCTATATGCGGGCTTACCCGTTGCCACTTCCAATCTGACCTCCACTCGGTATCGATAAATGTGTCGAAGATTTGATATGGGCCTTTGCGCCAGGGTCTTAGTGCGAAAAGAGCGTCGTGCAATTGGGTTTTATCCTTCTGTTCAGTATCCCTTTCGAACCAATCATGACTGTGTCTTGGTTTAGAGCAATCTCGTTGGCATCAATGTTCGGCAAAGAGTTTATGATTTCTAGCCAGCCACTTAGGTCGCCATGACGTTTTGGGTCTACTCGCTGAACCAGCGCGGCTTTAAAATTAGCATGCCATTGTTGAAACTCTGGACGCGAGAAAAAGGAGTCGAAGTCGATCATGTGAATACGTTATTTAATCGCCAAAATGGAAATGAATTGAAGGTTCTGAACCCAGGGTGTCACCACGCTGAAGCCGGCATTTTCAAGCCTTCTTATATGGGTTTGTAGTGTCTCAGGAATCAGCACGTTTTCGATCGCATCGCGCTTTTGTGATATCTCCATCAGGCTGTAGCCTTGGTCAGCTTTATACTGGTGGTGAATGTCGATCAAGGCGTTGTTAGTGTTGGCGTTATCGAATTTAATTTTCTCTGATAGTACTAAAATTCCACCACTCAACAAGCCAGCGTAAATCTTTCCGACTAAGGCTTCGCGCCGAGGCAGCGGGATGAATTGCAGGGTGAAATTCATTAGCACCATCGCGGCTGATTCGATCTCAATATCAAGTAGGTCTTTGTCGAGTAAGCTGTAGCGGCCTTTTTTAGAGTCGATCGCGGTGAGGTTGCGCTCGGCTTGTCGAATCATATCTACTGAACTGTCTACTCCGACAATATGCCCTGGTACTTGGTCGAGGCCCTCAGATATCGCCAGCATGCCGGCGCCAAGAGAACAGCCAAGATCGTAGTAGTTACCATTTTCTATTCTAAATTGGCGTGTTAGCGTTGGCAGCATCTCTAATATCTGTTGGTAGCCCGGCACCGAGCGCGAAATCATATCGGCAAACACCGAGGCAACGCGGGCGTCAAATACAAAACTGCCTGGTTTCGCAGGTACGGCTGCTTTATCTGCTCGATAAATTTGGTCTTTGTTGGTATTCATAATCAGTAACTAAATTTGAGAGTCAGTAAAGAAATTTGAAAGTCATTAACGAAATATAGAGCCATTAACGAAATATAGAGCCATTTGCGAAACTAAGAGGTCAGCGATAGGTATTAGTCATAGCAAGACGTAGTAAAGAATACTTGGCAATCTGCGGCTGTCCAAATTATAGTCTAAAACAGGTACACTCTGAACTTTCAGGTGGCCCCAAATCTAAAAACTTATGATCCAACAGGTTTTCTCAATTGTCGCTCCGCTGTTTATTATTGCTGCGATAGGGTATTTTTACGGTTCGCGTGTGCGCCCTGAAATGCGCATCACTAATCAGTTGATCATGGACATGTTCATGCCAGCGCTGATTTTTCACGTGATGATTCAAGACGATTTCTATCCACTCCAATACATTAATTTAGTTGGCGCCGGTATTATGCTGATGTTGCTATCAGGTCTAGCGGCATTCGCATTGAGTAAGATGGTTGGGTTTTCTTGGCGCGCATTTACCCCTCCAGCAATGTTTTCAAATTGGGCTAATCTGGGGTTGCCGTTGTACGTTTTTGCACTCGGCGATGACGCCTTGGGGGCCGGAGTCATGTTGGTGGTCGCCGGTAATCTGCTTTGCTTTACCATTGGTACCTATATCTATTCAGGTAAGCTGACTGGCTTTGAAGTACTCAGAACTCCAATCATAGTTGCCGTGCTTTTAGGTGGCGTGATCAATGCCTTAGGTCTGAGCTTACCACTGGTTATTGACCAATCTATCGAAATGCTCGGCAGAGTGGCAATCCCTTTAATGTTGTTTTCACTTGGGGTACGCCTTACACGAGTTACCTGGCATGACTCAACCCCAGGTTTGGTAATGGCGGCGTTTTGCCCTGTTGTCGGCATTAGTTTGGCGGTCGCGATTTGTCAGATTGTGCCTATGAGTACATTGCATCAGAGCGTTTTAATTTTGTTCGGCGCATTGCCACCCGCTGTTATTAATTTCATGCTTGCCGAGCAATATAACCGAGAGCCTGAGGCGGTAGCCTCTATGGTACTAATTGGAAATATCGCCTCAGTGGTAACCTTGCCACTGGCACTTTTGTTAGTGCTGTCTGGGTGGGTGGTATGACATATGATGTGTCTGCAATGCCTAGCTTTTACTTAAAAGTGGTAAGCTTCTGACGATAGCAATAACTGACTTGCATTTTTTGCGTTTGACGTTAGTCTTGCACTCTTAAACAAGAATGAGCCGAGCCGGCTCTGAGAAAACTATGATTCAACAACCCAGTTACAGCTACGAAGACATTATTGCGCATGGTAATGGCGAGCTTCCAAAGCAAGATATTTCACGTTTACCGTTGCCACCGATGTTAATGTTTGATCGCATCACAGAAATCACAGGTGATGGTGGTGAGCACGGTAAGGATAAGATTGTTGCCGAGCTG
>JAESTB010000503.1 GCA_016763815.1 Arenicella sp. | reverse complement strand
TCAGCTAAGTTGGTGATGGTCAGTGTTGACTTTTCTGCGATTGAGAAAATGCAGCATGCGGGGGATTGGGCTGCGACTGCTGAGGTTCTGATTCAAGCCGCCAAAAATTTAGAGGTCGCAGGCGCCGACGGTTTTATTATTTGTACCAATACGATGCATAAAGTTGCTGAGCAAGTTGCTGCCGAGGTTGGCATACCGTTGCTGCATATAGCTGACGCAACGGCGGAAGTATTAAAGCGAAATGGGCTTAGCCGCGTTGGCTTATTAGGAACCCGATTTACCATGGAGCAAGAGTTCTACAAAAATCGGCTGATTCAAAACGCAGTGGATGTACTCATCCCTGACCAGCAGCAAAGACATTTGGTTCACTCAGTCATCTATCAAGAGCTTTGCCTAGGCAATATTAAGCCAGAGTCGAAAAAGGCGTATTTGGAAATAGTTCAGAGCTTAGCATCACGAGGCGCCGAAGCGGTAATTTTGGGCTGTACTGAAATTGGACTGTTGATTCAACAAGTCGACACAACTGTAGCGCTTTACGATACCACTAAAATACATGCACAAGCGGCGGTTGAATTTATGCTGGGCCGCACAAAGGCCAGTTTATAGCGGCCTATATCGGTTGTGAACCTTGGCTGGGCTGTCATAAATCGATAGTTTCGCGACCTCTTTGGCCGCCTTTGCCGAAGAATTTTCTTTTGATAAGCTTACTTTTATTTCACGTTTGATTCGATCATAAATGTCGATTAGTTCGGCATTGCCCGATGTTTTTGCTAGGTCTGAGATTTGGCTTAATACATCGTCGGTACGAAGGTCAATTACATGATCCTCCATTTTATTCGCGGCGTGAGCGAAGATTGAAATAAGCACTAATGCACGCTTATTCAGCCACTCAATCTTTACCTCAGATAGTCCGATTTTTTTGTTCATTTAAGTACACTGGTTAAACAACCATCTAGATGATACTTGATAAGTGTATTGGACCATTTGATCTGATTTTCAGCAATAGTGCATATGGAGTAGTGCATTTGGACTAGCTAGCCTTGTGTCTAGATTGTACTGACGTTATGTTGTTCAAAGCTTAGCGATGGAAATTTTCTGGTTTGAAATGCGTTCGATGAGCCTATTTATTCGAAACCATTAGTTTTTATTACTTGAAGTCTTTGCTTATGACTTAAGTTGCCACTACGGTTGTTGCTATTTTACCGACCTAGCGACGCAGTTATGCAATAGCATTTTGCTGCTCAGGCGATCGCTTTAGTACATACTAAAAGCGGCGATCTATCGCTTGGGTTTTTCTTACATCGAACCAACAAAAAATTTAAGAGTATAAATAACTGTGTTGAATGAATTTGTTGCCGCCGTCAATGGTGTGCTGTGGTCTCACGTTTTAGTTTACCTATTAATAATTGCCGGCTTATGGTTCACCATCCGACTGGGGTTTATTCAGTTTCGTAGTGTTGGTCATATGTTTAGCTTGCTTAGAACTAGCCGAGGCTCGGATGCGTCGGGGATAAGCTCGTTTCAAGCATTGTGCACCAGTCTTTCAGCAAGAGTCGGCACTGGTAACCTCGCTGGCGTAGCGATTGCAATTTCGCTCGGTGGCCCAGGAGCGGTGTTTTGGATGTGGGTCATTGCGTTATTGGGTATGGCGACAGCGTTCGCTGAATCAACCTTAGCGCAAGTCTATAAAGTCAGAGACCGTAACGGCGAGTTTCGTGGCGGGCCAGCTTATTATATAAAACAGGGTTTGAATCAGTCGTGGTTAGCGGTGCTATTTTCAGTTTCGCTATTATTTGGCTATGTGTGTGTATTTAGTGCTACTCAGGCCAACACTATTGCCGATGCATTAAATCATAGTTTCGCGATACCCGAAGGTACTACCGCCATAGCTTTAGTGGTAATCGCAGGATTCATCGTTGTTGGCGGCTTACGATCAATCGCTCGTTTCTCAGAGTTGGTTGTGCCGCTAATGAGTTTTGCGTTTGTTATTACAGCGCTAGGCATAACCATCATCAATATAGCCGAAGTGCCGCGTTTGCTAAGCCTTATTGTTAGCTCGGCTTTTGGTATGCAAGAGGCCGGCGCAGGCACCTTTGCTGCTGCACTGAAAATCGGTATACAAAGGGGCTTGTTCTCTAACGAAGCGGGGGCCGGTAGTGTGCCTCAAGCCGCAGCAAGTGCTTCGCCAAAGCCAAACCATCCTGTGGTACAGGGTTATATTCAAATGTTGGGCGTGTTTATTGATACCTTAGTTATTTGTAGTTGTACCGCCGTTGTTATCTTATTAGCCGGCGATTTAGCTGAAGGAACGACCGAGGGAATCGCCATAACTCAAGCCGCAATGAGCGCCCATCTTGGTTGGTTCGGTGGCTATTTTGTAGCGATTGCCATCACCTTATTTGGCTTTACTTCGATTGTTGCTAATTACGCTTACGCTGAAAGTAACCTGCATTTCTTTGGTTTGGACAGTAAAGTTGGGCGAGCTACGTTCACAGCGATTTTTCTAGGAATGATGTTTTTAGGAACTAAGTTAGAGTTGAAAACAATGTGGGCAACCGCCGATATGGCGTTTGGCTTTATGACCTTGATAAACGTCATAGCCATATTGGCATTAAGCCCGACGGTGGTCGCGCTGCTAAAAAACTATCAACGCGGTAAAAACAGCCAAGAGTTAAGCTTTTCGCCCCGCGACTGTGACATTCAAGGGCAAACTGAAAAGGGTATCTGGCATTAGAATTTAAAACTTGGAATCAGGATTCCCTTGATATATGATTGACTAATCAAGTATATATCAAGGTTTTAATCATGAGTGAATCAAATTTAGCGGCCAGTTTCTTAATTGGCCAATCTTTTTTACACAGTAAATTACAGCGAAAGGTCGATGGGCAATTAAGTATGCACGGCATTAGTTTTACTGAGTATCAGATAATGCACCATCTGGCGAACGCCCCAGAGCAGACAATGCGTCGTATCGAGCTGGCCGACAGTGTCGGGATTAGCGCATCAGGAGTAACTCGTTTATTGGCGCCGATGGAGAAGAATCATTTGATTGAGAAGCGCTCAAACCCGCGCGATGCACGGGTAAGCTTAGTTAAGCTATCGAAAGTCGGCGCGACTTTGTTTCAAGACGCGAGTGTTAGCTTTGGCTATTGCGCTGAAGATTTGACCTCAATGCTAAGCACTAAGCAGCTAGAAAACTTGATCGACCTTTCTAACCGCCTGATTGATGGCCGTTAGATCGCGGTTAGCGTTAGAGGCAACAAGTCAGATGGCTTGCCTATTGGCGCTGGTGTATATGGCATTTGGTAACCAGGTTCGACGCTAATCTGATAGTTTTTTAATAGATAAAATAGTATTAGTTTTACCTGAAGCTCAGCGAACTTAATACCAAGACACTTATGCGCACCACCACCGAATGGAATCCAAGCATGTTTGTGATTTCGGTCTTCTGCTCGTTCTTTGTTAAAACGCTCAGGGTCAAACTTGTTGGGTTCTGACCAAATCTCAGGCATGCGGTGGGTAAAATAGGGGCTAACAAATACTTTCTCGCCTTTTTTGATTTCATAGCCTTCAAACGCACAGTCTTTGATAGCCGCGCGAGGAATTGTTGGTAGCGGTGGGTATAAGCGCAGTGCTTCCTTAAGGACTAAGCCTGCCGCGTCAAATTCAGGCATGTCGGAATAACTGAGAGTATCACTGCCATGCGCGTGTATCTCGGCGCGAATCTTATCTTGCCACTCTGGGTTTGTAGCCAAGGTAAAGCAAACACTTGAAAGCGAACTTGTAGTGGTGTCGTGAGCCGCCATCATTAAGAAGATTATGTGGTCGATAATATCT
>JAESTB010000502.1 GCA_016763815.1 Arenicella sp. | reverse complement strand
CTGTACGCTTCAAGCCTTACAGAGACCGTTTATACTTAATCAGAGGCTCCTTAAAGGAGTAGCGGAACTAAAAAGGCTTGCCAGCGAATACGCAGGCAAGCCTTTTTATACGGAAATTAATTGTAGATATAATCTGGAATGGGAGGTGCATGGCGGAGGAATCGATTGAATGAATGGCAAAATCATCAGAAAAGCCATGACAAGCTATTATTTATCGCCCCCAGTTTTTCGGTATTTATGGGAGCAGCTGTTAGTGTGGAATAGTAGTTAACGAATAAGTAATTCGACCCCAATATAGCACTAGGCGCTACAATGCATCATAAGATTACGAACTCCTGTAATGCGGAAATTTTAAAAGCAAAGTATTCAATAAATAGACTGCAAGGAAGGCTTAACTGATGAAACTGTGCGAGCGGCCGTGTAGGGATTGATCGCGGCCTGGTAGACGCATACTTAGGCGATCATGTTGTTAAAAAACGTGTTGCATTGGTTGGTCGAGGCAATAGTGGCGGTGCTCAAACGCTGTTGGTTTATCAAGCTGCCAAAGAATCGTTCTACAACCGTATTGGCGAAGGTTATCGTTAGGCCTCAGCGAGTGTTACAAACAGCTTGTCCCAACGGTTTATGTACGTTTTCCAGGCGTCTTTCGCCCCGGCTCTGGCTTGCTGTGCCCAGCGTTTAAGTTGTCGTTCATCAAGTGAATTTACAGCGTCATAGAGTGCTTGTTCACTATTTGGTTTTACAATAAGGCCGCAACCTTGGACTTGTTCTGGAAGACCATCTACATCGCTTACAATAACCGGCCTGCCTGCGGCGCGTGCCTCAAGGCAAACCAGCCCGAAAGGCTCAAAGAGCGACGGAATGATCACCGCGTCACACTCTGTCAGAAATCTCGGTATGTCGCTGATCTGTCCACAAAACTCAATATTTTGAGCATTGCCTGCCAACTCTTTTAATTGAGCCTCCTGAGGCCCCGCACCGGCGATTCTAAGATTGATATGAGGGAGGCGTTTCATCACATGTATGAGTAAATCAAAGCCTTTTTGCTCATGGAGCCGACCATAAGCACACAACACAAGCTTACCCGTTACCGGCTTGAGGGGTACTTCTAAAAATTGATCTAGTTTCCGGCATTGCGGGATGATTTTCAGTTTTTTTAACGGCAATAGCTTTCGCGCTTTGATCCACAGACCTTGGCCTTCCGATACTGAAATGACCTTATCAACCAGAGAGTAATTGATTCTGAGCATCACTCTAAACCACGACAATCTGGAAACTCTGCTCTCAAAGGCCGCCGTATAATGGTGTTCTTGAATAATTATTTTTGAGCGGTAGTTCATAGCTTTTAGTGCCAAAACCTTGGGTATTGTCTGCCAGTTCGATGCACAGTGCATCATGATGATGTCAACGCCCAATGGAGTAAACCAAAGGCGTGGGGCCGCTTTGTAATAACTGAAACAGAAGCGCTCGGATAATCGAGATTCTGCAATGCTGTATATGACGGACCTGATCCCGCCGAGATCTAGGTCATGCACTATGTGGGCTACCTTTATTTTTCGTTTGTCACCGTTTGCCGTATTGGCTTGCATATAATCATTGTTTTTAACACTTCCCTGATCTGCGTTTGTATCATGTGGATGCATGATTGCCCCCTAAAATTAAACCCTCGATTTACCGCTTAGAAAACATGAAGCCTTCCTTTTAGGTACTAAACACAGACGTATATGCCCTTACCAAGACTGACTTCTTTAAACTAGGTTTACCTGCTTTCTAGATTATTGTCAAATTAGCGGCGAGTGGAAATTGTTACTGAACGCAAAGCTCAAGTCTAAAGAGGTGCGTTTCTCAAGGCTAACTTTGATTTTCCTGCTGAAAGCCCTGAAATACTAAACTAAGGGCGAGAGAGTATCCTTGAGACGCGGTGATAATAGGGCGTATCAGCCACTGATATGAGTTTGAATCATTCCTTAACTCCATATTGTCTTTCCTTGTGCGTACAGGTTTGCACTTTTTAGTGTTATTTGCATAACGTGTTGTTATGTCCCAAAACTTGTTAATATGAAATTGATTAACCTTTTTCGAGGCGCCAAATTAAATGACTACAATCACTAAGATGACATCAGGGGAAATGAAACATCTTATTCAAAGGTTTTTTAATGTTGCTATATGCGTGTTATTTGTCGGCTTTCAATCCAGTGAACTTAACGCTGCAGCAGTGCTTGTCTTGGGAGATGATTTTTATGTTATTGGTGTAGCTGCTAATAGTGCTCCAGTCAATCCCCCCGTTGACCCTCCATCAGATGTTTGGGGAGCCACGATTGTGTCGAATTCGTCTCGACCAGAGCGCTCATGGATTAGCTCGTTTGGAGATGTTAGCGTAACTGGAATAAGTTCAGGTTCAGCGCTGCAAACAGCGATTAACAACTGTGCGGATTATTGTGTTATTGAAATAGACCAATTGCCACTTACTGGCACAATCAATATCAACAAAAGTAAGGTCAAATTAATGGGTAAGAGCGGCAACAAAGTCACTTTTACAGGTGACGATAGCATCTTCTCAGTTGGGTCAAATACCCGCGAAATTATTTTTGAAGGCCTTGTTATCGATGGACAAGATCGAGCACGAAATTCTGCCAGTGTTTTTGGCATTTTTGTAGATGGCCATTCAATTAGTAAGGTCCAGATTAAAGGCAATACAATTAAAAATTTGTACAGTGAGAGTGATGCACATGGCATCGCTATTTACGGCACAGGGAACACTGAGTTCAATAGCGTCAGCGATATCATCATTGAAAATAATACTCTTGATGATTTACGCACCGGGTCGAGTGAAAGCATTGTTGTGAATGGTAATGTTAAACAATGGGAAATTTTAAACAATAATGTATCGAATGTTAATAATATTGCGATTGATGCAATCGGTGGTGAGGGTACATCAGCAACTAGGACAGTCGAGGGTCGGGTACTGCCTGGCCTGTTTGATGCGGCGCGTGAAGGTTTCATTGAAGGGAATTCGGTTACCAATATGAGCACAATTGGTAATACTCAATACGATGGTAATTCATGGGCGGCGGCTATTTATGTTGATGGTGGACGTGATATTTCGATCAGCGGGAACTCGGCTATAAATACACCTTGGGGTCATGAAATTGGAGCTGAGAATTGCATCGAAACTAGCAACATCACGTTAAGTAATAACTCAGCAAATGGGAGTTATTTTGGTGATTTGGTGATGGGTGGGTATACCGCCGAAGGTTATTTAGAGAATACCCAAATTAACTGTAACCCTTTGAGTAGTTCAGACAGTGCTGAAGGCCATGGCTATGTTTCAAACGCCACAGTTAAATCAAATAGTTTTAGTTCTAGCCGCGTTGATGTAAATAAAGTCGAACTGCAATTACGAATTCGAAGAACCGTTATTATTGAACCTGGCATCATTGCTGTGAATACAGATGGCGTGGTGAGTGGCGATCAAAACTCAATTAGGGCTACACAATAGAGTAATTACTACAGAGATAAGGTGTCGTGCTTTTCTATTAAGGACGGGCAGATTAAGAAATAAATTTGGAGAATAATTTCGCAGTAGCTATTGCGCGGAGTCGTAACTGAACGCAAAGCTTAATCCTAAATAGGTGAGTTTCTCAAGGCAAAATTCTGACCTTCCTACTGAAGACCCCGAAATACGAAATTAAGGGCGAGCGAGTACCTCGTCATTGATGATCGAGATTGTAGAACTGAGTTAATACGCAACGGAGGATTCAGAAAAGTATATTCACCTAGATGGCCCATGGTGCAAAGGAGGGCGACCAAGATTTATAGAGCTTGTGAACCGACAAGCAACGAAGTTTGCTTGCTCTAGTCAAAGCTCACCAAGAGGCTCACGGCGAAATATCTATGATTCCAAAGACTAAAATATACAAGACCTTTGAAAAAGCAGTTCAGGCACTAAGCACATCAATTGGTATTCAAGGGCATAGCTTTCGCCATCATTGGACACAGCCATCATTGGACATAGAAGGAATTCACTCAAGTTAGTGGCGGCATATAACCGTTGGTGGGTGGTTCAAGTTATTCAAGCTTGAACGCCAAAGATCAGGCTCGTTAGGAAGAGGGTTAACCAAGAATTAAGGTACGGGAAAGGGCAGAAAGATATTACCGCAACCTATTATTGGAATCCGCTCATGACCGAGCATCTTTAGTTTTTCTAATCAATCTCGATTTATTAATAAGTTAAATGCAATTGAGAATCATTCGCATTTAACTTATTGTCCGGCCACGTTACACAATATACACATCGTCCCTTATTGGAGTTATCCGTGGAAAAAACAAAATCATTCAGTCCTAAATTAACATTAGTTGGTACTGCTATCTCTCTGGCATTTAGTGGTGGTGCTTTTGCTCAATATAGCTCGGCACCGAAAAAATCAATTGAGACTGTCACCGTCAGTGGCGAATCATTAGACGGATATCTAGACGATAGGCCTAATTCTCATAAGTATGCAAAGGCCTTAGTCGATACTCCCAAGACCATCAGCGTACTCAGTCAAGAGCTTCTACGAGATCAGAACGTTGATAACTTGAGTGACGCTTTACGTAACGTCGCTGGTGTATCAACGTTTGGTGCAGGTGAGGGTGGCGGTGGTGATTTGACTACCAACGATACAATTACTATTCGCGGTTTCGATGCCGATTCGAGTATTTATATTGATGATATTCGAGACGTTGCTGGATACAGTCGTGATCTATTTAATGTTGAGGCGATTGAAGTTACCAAAGGTGGCAATGGCAGCATTACCGGCAAAGGGTCTGCGGGCGGCACATTGAGCTTGATCACCAAGAAAGCGAATCAGTCAAAAGGAGGGTTCGTTGACTTATCGACCAGTACAACTGATAACAAGCGTATTCACGTTGATTACAACACTCCTTTAAGCGACCGAGTTTCAGCTAGGTTTAATGTGCTTGCTAGTGAAGACAATGACCCTTTAGGCAATGGCGTCGTTGACTATAGCTCTTACGGTTTTGCTCCGTCATTTACCTTTGATATTAGTGAACGTACTCAAGCAACCTTAGGTTTTCTGTATTTTTCTCAGCGTAATACACCGAGCCTAGGGTTGCCCTTTGTCACCGAGGCGGTGTCAGCGAGCACCGGTTTGTCAGTTGGCCCGATCAGTGAAGACTTATGGGATAATTACTATGGAGTCTCGTCTAGAGACTTTGAAGATGTCGACGTTCTCATGGGTACCTTTGTTCTTGGACATAACTTTAGTGATAATTTCAGAATACGTTCGGCCACTCGGTTCTCCTCGAATGAGAAGCAGTCGATTACCGGTAGACCGAATTTTCTCAATGAAGGCACTCGTGCTGAACCCGATTATAGTAACTTTCTTGTTTCGACCGCATTAGTGCTTCCTGGCCTAGCCTACATTGATGCGCGTGATGAAAAGAACCAATTATTCGTAACTCAATTAGACGGTATATTTTCACTTAATACTGGTGATGTTAAGCACGATATTGTTGTTGGTACTGAGTATTACAACGACAGTCTTACTAAGAAGGATATAGACGGTTCGACCGTTCAGCTGTCGTCACCGGGAGTGAATTTATTTAACCCTGATCAAAACGTGACGTTTACCGGGGCTTATGCACCGCTACCAGCGCCGGCCGAGACTGAAGGCAGTGGCCTGGCTTTCTACGCACTTGATACCGTTACCTTAAACGATCAATGGCAAGTATCTATTGGTGCTAGATTTGAAAGCTATGACTTAGACGGCTCTCAATACGTTACCACTCGAGTAGGCCCTGATCGCGACCGCGTTCGCCAACTGGTAAGCGATCTAGAATCTAGCGTCGATCTATTTAGTTGGAACGCGGGGCTTGTTTACAAACCGACTGAGGCGAGCAGTGTCTATATTGCGGCGGTGAATTCTGAAGAGCCTCTTGGTGGTAATTTACGATTCAACGGTCGTAATGAAGTTGACCTGAACACTAATACGTCTATCGACCCAGAAGATTCGACCAGTTTTGAACTAGGCACTAAATGGGAACTATTTGACAAGAGTTTGTTGCTGACCGCGGCGATTTTTCAAACTGAGAAAACGATTATTGATCAAGCCGGACGCGGTGAGCCGATTGCCCTTTCAGGTGAGCAAACATCTAAAGGAGTAGAGTTAGCTGCAATTGGACAAGTAAGTGATACTCTCTCTGTGTCGTTCAGCTATACGCATTTAGATACTGAAGTAACCGAGACCGCGCAAGATGGTGAGCCTGATCTAGGTAATGGCTTGTCGGCGGCTCCCGATGACACCGCTAGCCTCTGGGTTAATTATGAACCTAAGGCGTTGGACGGCAAATTGTCGCTTGGCGGTGGTGTTCAATACTCATCTGGTGATGTTTTCTTCCGCCGTAATATGGCGTTTTACGATACCGGTAGCTATGCGATTTGGAACTTTGTTAGCTCTTACCAGCTTTCTGAAAAGGTAAAATTACAGGCTAATCTAAATAATGCCTTTGACGAAAAGTACGTTACCGACTTTAGCGCACGTGGCCACTTTCGGCCTGGTACTCCACGAAGTGGCAGCGTGAGCATTAGTTTCGATTTTAACTAAATCACAGAAGTTGGCTAACACATAGTTGGCAGGCCCTCATCGGAGTGTTGCTTCGTAGAGGGCTTTGTCATGCTTGGCTTAAACTTAATAATCGCCTTATACGCTTAAAAAAATAATGCTGAAAATCGCCAATCTACTTAACCGCAATGAAGTTCAGGAATATCAAGCACTGTTAGCCCAAGCGGACTGGCAGGACGGAAAGCTAGCGGCGGGTCATCAGGCGAAACAGACAAAAGAGAATCTTCAGTTAGCCGAAGACAGCGAATTAGCCCGAAAGCTTGGTGATCATATTATGCTTAAACTTGGTCAATCAAATGAATTTATGTCGGCGGCTTTACCCGCGAAGATTTACCCGCCTATGTTTAATTGCTATCAAGGTGATGGCCATTTTGGTAAACACATTGATAACGCTATTCGTAAAATTCCTGGCGCAGCTGTAAAGCTCCGAAGTGATTTATCCGCTACGGTATTTTTGTCAGCACCCGAAGGTTACGCCGGTGGTGAGTTGCTTATTGATAGTGGCTTGAGTCAGCAATCTATCAAATTGTCAGCGGGCGATGTGCTGCTGTACTCGGCGAGCACCGTTCATGAAGTCTTGCCTGTGTCGCAAGGCCATCGTTATGCGGCCGTCTTCTGGGTTCAGAGCTTAGTTAAAAGTAATCATCACCGCCGTATTCTTTATGATCTGGATACGAGTATTCAGGCCTTAACCTTAGAGTCGTCAACCAGTAAAGAGTCGTCAACCAGTAAAGAGTCGTCAACCAGTAAAGAGTCGTCAACCAGTAAAGAGTCGTCAACCAGT
>JAESTB010000501.1 GCA_016763815.1 Arenicella sp. | reverse complement strand
GAAACAAGCTCAAAACAATATGGAATTTTCACATCCAAAGACTTACCACGTCGTGGCTAGTGCCAAGCCACAATCTCGGACATTCTAATGGCGATTACACCCTTAACGATTACCAAGGCATAGGAGGTTGCAAGCAAACCAATGACACCTTTATCGGCACAATCGGCACTAAAGAATAGACCTTTGGTCTATAAGGACCGATGGCAGCTAGCGTTATTCTTCAAAGTAACAGGCCAAAACATTTGTTGGCTTATTAAGGACTGTCATTTTTAACTCAACCTTGGATAACCATGATTTACTATTTGCTCGCGCACGCCACAGCCACAAAAAAAGAGCCTCAAATGAGGCTCTTTATATGATTTTAAAGCTGTCGGACAACAATATGTGCAGCGCCTTTTCAGCCTTATTGAGGCTTAGAAAACCTCCGACTTCAGGTGACTAAAAGCCAGCTTTTGGCATTGGGAACATGAGTTGTGGTGTTGCAACCATACCCGGGCCGATAAAGGGCGCTGTATTGACTGGGTGGCCAACCGTCGCATGTACACGACCATCAGGATGATAAACTAAGAACATACTCACCGGCACTTGACGGTCATTGATGGTGACCTTCTGAGGGCAGAAACTCAGGTCTTTGGAGCTTTTTATTTTACCGTGTCGATCCGCGGAAAATACGTTGGAAGATGCGCCACCAAAGGCAAAGTCGGGCATCAGACTGCCAAAATCTTGGTCGAAATAAAAACCCCATACTGTATAAAGACCACCAGGGATCAAGTTGGAGGCTGACAGTTTATAGAAGGCGCCATCGTCATCACAAACAAATTTCATTGAACCCTTGGCACTGACCCAATCTCTCACGGTCAAACCTCTGTTTTTAGCGCCATTGCTTATACCAAACCAATCTGGGTTTTCACTCAGTTGCGGTATCGTGCCCCTCTCACTTTCGTCGTGCGTGATGATATGCGGGTAATCGGCGTAAAGGATATTTTGATTGGGTACATTCTGCGCGTTGGGGACGCCAAAAAAGGCCAGATAAACATCGGGGGCTGCGTAGGAAGCCATCAAAGCCAACGGCGAAGTATCGGCACCGATGGGTAACGCCGGACCTTCGGGATTATAAACGCCACCGACATCAAAATTCAGATCGCCAACAAAACGCAGATTGCTAACCGATTCGCCGTAGAATTTATTCCACCCCGTGACTGGGCGACCCTTCAGCTTCAGTTTGTTGGTGTTATTTATCGAGACATAATGGTCATTCGATTCCACAAACCCAGTAGCATCTTCTTGCCAAGCAGCCGGCTCGCTAAATTGCGTGGCCGCATGACTGTCAGATGCATTTACCTGACTAGTAAACAGTGGGCTTAAACCAATTAATATCGCTATTATTGTCTTGTTCGTGTTTTTCATAATATCACTCCGTTAAGCTTTTACAGTAAAAAGCATAAATAATTCCCTCATCTTCCTTCAAATCACTTACGTTTGTATAAGCTGAAAATTCAAAGTCCAATATAAATTCCCCCTATTAGTAAAAATTGTAGATGAAATTCCAAGGATTAGAAAATATCAACCTCGTCGATACTCGATTACTCGATGGTCAGCCATCTTAAGTGTTGTTCATTTAATAGCTCATGGTCGGTTAGGTGGCCAAAGTCGGATGCCTTGCGTTGTTATTTAGTTAACTTGCATCCGCTTTAATTAAGACCTATATAACGTGCACTTCATTGTTCCTATCCAATTGATCCTTCCAGTGTTTGGTCAATGGTGGCGCCTTTGACATAGCATCAAAGGAGCGCTCGAGTGACTCTAGCAGTGACCAAGAATGCGTAGCAATACAGTGCCGATCCTCTGCAGACTGCTCTATGCTATCAGCGCGGGCGTATACACTTTCTGTCCAGCGCAATGATCTTGGATCACAGTGATGCCAGTCATGATGTTGTACGTCGCCGTTGAGAATGGCGATACGGGCAGGTAGATGATACGTTATCAACCTACTCCACCATTTTAATTGTGCTATTCGGTTGCTTGGTGCTGGGAATGCATCAAATAAGAATCGACCTTGTGACACCGGTAGAACTCTCGCGAGTTTACCAACAATGTCCATTTTCACACCCCAGCCATGCTCCCCTAACCCTTGAATTAAGCCGGACAAACTAAACCCTATAAATACTGGAACGCAATAGACCAGCATTAATGCTTGCCAGCCGTTATAGGTATAAGCTGCGCCTAAAAGACTGACTAAGAATACCCAAGAAGCCAATCGCTGCAATGGGCCAGACGAAAGCAACCTCAGCCGCATTCTTATAAACGTTTCTTTTATATAAAATAATGGGTTGGCCAAATGTTTGGCTAACAATAACCAGTAATCTCGCTTACTCTTTCCCGGTAGAAAACCGAGGCGAAAAATAGAAATGCCATCTTGATCCAGCGGAGTAGCCAGTTCTAGTAATTTATGATGGGAGCGAACATGAGATTGAAAATATTTATCTGGGCTGGGGACCCAGAACAATACACCAATCAATTCACCTACAGCCAGATTGAGAAACTCACGGGCACGTTTTTTTTTAACGGTCAGTAACTGTGCATGTACTACTTGGTGGGCAATGGTAATAAAAGACTTTCTCGCACGACCCGTCGCAAGTAACCATATTAATGGTAATCCGATATAGGCAATAGGGTTAGCCGACTCTAGTAATATAACGCCAACCACCATTAATACTAAAAACAGCCCTATAGTATCGGCAACTTGGGTAATCGGCGGCCTTTTAAATGCAGGTATTTGCCCCGGTAGAGGACAGCCACTTAGCCAAGTTAAAAATCGTTGTAGTGGCAGGTGACCGGCGGATGTCCTGATGTTGAACGTTGTATGTCGGTTTTCGTATTTTCTGCCTTCATAACAAGATTGTTGTTCGATATCTTGTTGATTTAAATAGAACGAATTATCCATTTTATGTTTCTCCATTGAAAATTAGGCCAACCGATATTTTTGTAAAATATCAACAAAATTATTTCGAATAATCTTGCTTTAGTAATTCAGATGTTTTTGTTTATATTACTAATTTGGTATTTTTTAAAATCATTGTTGATCCTGTTTTGACCTCTAGATTTCACTGTTAAATTGCGAACGAAATAGTTACAATTTTTAATTTAAATTTCGAAATTCTATTCTCAAAATCTAAAGATTCGTAGGTGAAAGAGGACGCTACGCTTTGTTGATCGAACCACACAAAAGGCAAAAAACTGACCATTGTGCTAACCTTAATTTCAGTCGCCTCTAATCTTTCCTGACAGGCTCATCGATAGGCAGAACCGGCGAGTTGCAATCGGCCAACGTTAAGTCATTAATTGGGAGAACATGGAGTCTCGACCTACCGCGTAGATCGTAGTTGCGATGTTATCGTTTTGGAGAGTGTCAATTATCCCGCCATGTAAACCCGACTATTCGGCAATCGAAAACTGTGTTTGGTCAAAAACGGTAACGCCATAATGACGACCATTGGTGATACGTTTATTTCCGGCCAAAAGACCATTCCCTATTCTGAACGTGCGTTAGTTGACGATGAGAAATCTAAAATCCAGATGAAAATCAAAAATTTGATGCTCCCTATTAAATTTTTCTCCAATTCGATTTAAATTAACAAAGCTAATATAACGATCGATATCTATTGTTCGCGAAATCGATTTGATTGTCAATAAATAGCGGTCGATATCTATTAATATTTAAAGATTGTAATGTGGTGGTAATTTAACTTTATGCGCCATGTTTAAATCGCCGAAATTTAGCTATACAGTCGCAGGGAGTGGCCCTTCACACCAATCCATTGTGTGGCCAAAGTTGCTTATGTACCTATGCCGTGCCGCAAGTTTAAGTTTGCACATTGGCTCGCCCCCATACTCCAGAAAAGCTGCCGCCAATACAAAACGCCTGCAAACGATGGCGTGGATACTTGGCCCCTTAAGCCATTTTAAAGCTCAGCATGACGGCCACATTAGTAAACTCAAAAATGATAAGAAATTGTTTTTTTACAAGCCAGATCTTGAAGTAATAAGGCGCTTAGCATAAAGAGATGATTTTCGGCAGGCATGCTTCACCCGTTGTGATTAAATATCCACAACTTGCGTGGGGAACTTATATCATTGATACTCTTATTTGTTAAAATCGTTAACAGAAGCAGTAGTTAAAGCATTAGCGTATACAAATTTGAAAGAGCAATAACTACGCTCACGTGGCGTAGTCTGCGGAACTTTCCAAGGAAGATATATGAATAAAGAATTACCATTGAGTCTAAATGTGCCAGAACCTAGTTGTCGTCCGGGTGATGAACCTGACTTTTCTGATTTTGTCATTCCTAAAGCTGGTGAGGTTGAACGACCACCGATCGATGTAGAGGCGAAGGAAATCCGTGAGATGGCTTTTTCGATCATCCGCATACTTAACGCCCAGGGAGAGGCGGTAGGCCCTTGGGCTGGAACACTTTCAAGCGATGAATTGAAAGAAGGTTTGCGTCACATGATGTTACTGCGCACATTCGATGCGCGAATGTTAATCGCGCAGCGGCAAGGTAAAACCAGTTTCTATATTCAACATTTAGGAGAAGAAGCGGTCAGTTGTGCCTATCGAAAAGCGTTGCAAGACGGAGATATGAACTTTCCCACTTATCGTCAAGCAGGCTTATTAATCGCCGGCGGCTATCCGATGACGTCGATGATGAACCAAATTTACTCCAACTTTAAAGACCCTCTGCATGGCCGTCAGTTACCGATCATGTATTCATCTAAAGAGCATGGCTTTTTTAGTATCTCCGGTAATTTAGGAACCCAATTTATACAGGCGGTAGGCTGGGCAATGGCGTCGGCCATCTCAGGTGATACGCGTATCGCCACCGGCTGGATTGGTGACGGTTCAACCGCCGAAAGTGATTTTCGCGCAGCGCTAGTATTCGCCTCCACTTATGATGCACCCGTTGTTCTTAACATCGTCAACAACCAGTGGGCAATCTCGACATTTCAAGGAATCGCTCGCGGTGGCGTCGCTACATTTGCCGCACGTGGCCATGGTTTTGATATTCCCGCACTACGAGTTGATGGCAATGATTATCTGGCGGTCCATGCGGTTGCGCAATGGGCCATCAAGCGGGCTCGCTCTGGATTTGGGCCGACTCTGGTAGAATACGTAACCTATCGTGCAGGCGGACATTCCTCGTCAGACGACCCCTCGGCTTACCGTGCTAAAGAAGAAAGTGCGGCTTGGCCGCTTGGCGATCCAATTGAACGGTTGAAAGCACACCTCATCGCCAGCGATGTCTGGAGCGAGGAACAGCATGCTGAAACTCAGGCTGAGGTGTTAAAGTCGGTTATCGCAGCACAAAAAGAAGCGGAGGCAATCGGCACCTTAGGTGCTGGAGAAATGCCGTCACCGAGAGATATGTTTGAAGGTGTCTACGAAGAAATGCCACCGCACCTGGTACGCCAGCGTCAGCAAGCGGGGTATTGATAATGACACAAATGACCATGATTCAAGCGATTTGTGATGCCCATGATGTGGCCATGGAGCGCGATAAACGAGTTGTTGTGTTTGGTGAAGACGTTGGTTTTTTTGGTGGTGTGTTTCGATGCACCGCCGGTCTTCAGGCCAAGTACGGTAGAACGCGCTGTTTTGATACGCCAATCAGCGAACTCGGTATTGTCGGCACCGCCATTGGCATGGCCGCTTATGGCTTACGCCCTGTTATCGAAATTCAGTTCGCAGATTATGTGTACCCGGCGATAGATCAAATTGCCTCTGAAGCGGCCCGCTTAAGATATCGATCGGCCGGAGATTTTACCTGCCCATTGGTCATTCGTATGCCGACCGGCGGCGGAATCTTTGGTGGCCAAACACATAGCCAATCACCTGAAGCATTTTTCACCCATGTTGCCGGTCTAAAAACCGTAATACCGTCGAGCCCGCAGAACGCCAAAGGTTTGCTATTG
>JAESTB010000500.1 GCA_016763815.1 Arenicella sp. | reverse complement strand
GCCTATGAACATTGCTGACCTGCTGAGTCATATCTGACGGCTCACCTACGGCGCTTTCTTGATCTAAGCTGTTCTGATATAAGCTGCTTCGGATCCTCTCCCAAACATCATTATTAGGGACTTTGTCGGCGGCATCAAACATCTGTAGGCCTATCTCAGATTCGAATGACTGCAACTCGGTGAACGCAATTTGACATTGCTCGCAGCTAGAAACATGCTGGCTCATCTCACTCTGTTCGCCGTCTATGATTGCTAATAGTTGAGTGTTAGTGGCGTGCTGTTGATTTTTAGTCGCGTGCATTAGTGTTCACCTACTGAATAACTTAGATCATCGTGTAGTGTCATCCGCGCGCGTAAAAATTGCAGCGCGCGCGATACAACAGATTTAGAATAACTCGGTGTCTTGTTTACCAGAGTCGCAATTTCGTTGTGTGTGTAGCCTTCAACCTCTTTTAACCATAAAACCAAACGCATATCTTCTGGCAGCTTATTTAACAGACAATGCATATCGTTCTGGCTATCAAGTCGATTAGTAAAGTCAGTCGACGACGCTGGGTAAGCTTCATCGCAATCTCGATCTTGATAATCTTCGATGTAATCGTACTCGTCACTCGAAATGACTGCCTTGTGCTTTTTATGCTTACGCAGATACATCAAGCTCTCATTAACGGCTATTTGCCTAAGCCACATACCTAGTGGCGCGCGACCTTCAAATGATGGCAACTTGTTGAGTAGTTTAATATAAGTATTGTGTAGTACATCTTCAGCACATTGTTGGCTTCCGCATATCCCAAATGCCAGCGTATACACGGCATTTGAATATGTTTGATACAGCACCGAGTGAGCCTCGCGGTCTCCGCGTATCGCTTTTTTGAGCACTTCCTTAGATACTTCTATCTGAAAGCGCTGATGTTGAATGGAACCATTTGTAGCATGCATACTCTTAAGATGCATCAAACACCCATAGGGTCGCAAGTCTTTTACAAATAATCACTAATAAGCATCCATTGGCCAGCGTTTTCACATAAAACCAGTCTCAAAGAACCTTTTGCATATCCTTAATGTAAAGCGCCGAGCCATTATTGCGCATCTCAATTTCAAATATATCAATCGCTCGAATTAGATCGCTTAACTTCTTATAGCCGTAATTAATCGCCGAGAAAGAGCTATTATTGTTGGACACATAGCTACCTACACGGCCCATATGCGCCCAATCATCATCGCCTGAAGTCTTATCCACCGCGGTTCTAAGTAATTTCACTAAGGTTGAATTTTTGCGCAGCGCTGATTTAGTCCTCTTGTTGTGCTTTTCAGAGCCTTCGTTTTTTTCATTGTCGACCACGAGATTCTCGGTAAAAATAAACGGCGAGCATGCGTTTACAAATGCTTTGGGGGTTTTCTTCTCACCGAAGCCGTAAACGGGTAAGCCGTTTTCATGTATCCGAAGTACCAATGGGGTGAAGTCGCTATCGCTAGTCATTAACGCAAACGCATCTATGCTGTTACTATAGAGTATATCCATAGCATCGATAATCATGGCAGAATCAGTCGCATTTTTGCCCTGAGTGTAAGCGAACTGCTGCATTGGCCGAATCGCGTTCGGATGTAGGCGTTCAATCCAACCAGACAGTGACGGATTATTCCAGTCGCCATGCGCGTGCCTTACATTGACGGTTCCGTACTTAGCGAGCTCAGCCAAAACACCCTCGATGGCATTGTGGCTTACATTATCGCAATCGATTAATAATGCAATTCTTTTTATGTCTGACAAAATAGATTCCCTTAACGTTTAAATTTAGCTTACTTGCTCGGCAACACTACCACACAACCCTGTTGTAATATTCTTCCTACGAGGGCACATTTAAGTCAAATTTAATGTTTGCGTCGCAGGTAGAGCCAACCTTGGAATCAATTATTACTTGTTCGATGATAAGCCCGACACCTTGATTAAACTTTAAAAATCGCTTTAATGCCAATACTAACTCTTTTCGGTAATCGGCATAATTGCCTCGTTCAAGAAACAAGCTTGAAACCGTCATCAGCTTGGTCTTGCGATCAATTTTGGCATCCATTCGACCAATGAACTGCTGCCCAGCGAGTATTGGTAACACAAAATACCCGTACTTTCGCTTATTTTTCGTGACGTAACATTCTATCTGATAATCAAAGTCGAATAAGTCTCGCATTCGTTGCCGCTGAATCAGCAGATTATCAAACGGCGATAATATCTTTACCCTACGCCGACTAACATTCTTATTCAGCTTCGTGGCGAAATCAGACAATGCAAAATAGTGTTTGCAGCGACCACTAGTTCAACTATTAGCCGCTCTTCGATTAACTCTTCGCAGCGTTTTTGAATTAGCGGTTTGAAGCCCTTACGTAAATAGGCTATTTCGGCCGACGAGCCAAGACCGTTTGAGCTTAGAAAGCGCATAATCAAATGATCAAGATGCTCGGCCTCAGTCGGCATTGATGTATCAACACTATCAGGTATAACCCGCTCACTAAGGTCGAATACTTTCTGAAAACCATCGCGGCGAGACACCATTAATTCGCCCTGCATGAAGAGTTGCTCAAGCGCCATTTTCGCTGGTTTATGGCCACCCCAAGCGTGGTCACTTTGGCTACGTTGTTGATCAAAGTCTTTGACTCTAAGCTCGCCTTCGGCTGCAATGCGATCTTTAACATATTGCATTTGCTTGGGATTTTTGTGATACCAATGCTGTTCACCGTTTAGATAAGCATGCTTTCTTGGTAACGAAAAACGGAAATCACGCATCGGCAAATAGGCCGCCGCGTGCGACCAATACTCAAAAACGTCCCGCTCTGCGACCGCTTGGTTTAACAACATTGGCGAGTACTTTTTAAGTCTGCTCCAGAGCGCATGGTGGTGCGCTCGTTCGACCACTGAAATAGTGTCTATTTGAACATAACTAAGTAGTTCAATAGTATTTACCACGCCCGTATAGCCCACGCCAAACTCGGTTTCTCGATGGATACCTTGGCTGACCAATACTAGCTTGCGCGCCTGTATAAGACTCAAATGATTCAATGACCCGCAGCCCTCATATAACTAGTCATAAACCTGAGAAATAGCCTCAAATACCGTCGCGGTCTCGAGATAACGCGTTGAGAAATCGTTGTCCGCCGATGTTTTCACGATTACTAGATTTCGTGCCGAGTCGATCCAAATAAATTGCCCATATACACCTGCTGCAAAAAACACCCCTTCACGTTCTGGCAACCAAAAGTGATAGCTATAGCCACGTCCAGAGTATTTGTCACCGCCAGGCCTATGTTCCGGCGTTGCCGGCTTGGGCAAACTCTCAACCCAGCCCTCTGGCATAGTATCTACGCCTAAGCCGTTACCTTGAGATGCATTCAGATAGAACTCACCAAATCTTGCGTAGTCTCTTAAACGCGCATTTAAACAACAGTATCCAAGTGCTATTCCTCTTTCGTCATCGCGGTGTTGCAGCCAGGTAGCATCGGCCTCCATTCCCAGAGGCTGCCAAATTTTTTCACTGATGATATCCGCTATGGGCTTTTTATAAACGCCACGAAGTACCGCCGAAAGCACATGAGAGTTAGACGAAATATATTCAAAATCACTAAAAGCTTCTCGGTTACGCTTGAATGGCAATAGTAGACCGTCGGGGTCTTTACCGAGGATAAAACTGTTAAAAAAGAACGGTCGAATATCAGACTCATCAGAATCATAATCTTCGTTGAATTCAATTCCGGTGGACATCGCTAACAGGCTTTTTAACGAACTAGAACCAAAATCCGAGCCAGCAAATTGTGGCGCATATTTTTCAGCTTTATCGTCGAGACTATCGATCAGACCCTCTTTCTGAGCCATGACAATAACGGTGGCAACAAAACTTTTAGCTACCGACCATGAGGTAAATAACGACTCACTCGAGCCGCCGTTTCGATATTGCTCGTGTCGCAACACACCATCCTTGAGTACGATCAGACCCGTTGTATTTGATTCATCCAAAAAGGTGTTTAAGCTTTTCCTACTTCCGTTAAATTCAAAATCGAGCTCTAGAGGCTGTATCTGCTCAACAAAAGTCGACGACCGGTCTGACTTAGAAATAACTTTATTGGGCACAATCGAACTCATACTACGAAAGCTCTTAGCGATCTGCTGAGGATCT
>JAESTB010000499.1 GCA_016763815.1 Arenicella sp. | reverse complement strand
GCGTCTCTAGGGTTAACGTCGCCTGGTCAGCTTCTTACCCTATTCGTACAGCGAGATACTTCGGCTTCGCTCAGTATGACGGTAGGGAGGCCCCTACTTACGTTTTCGCACATGCGTTCTATCAAGCTCCAACTTCAAAGACTGCCCAGATTTAAGCACTTCAGTCAGCGACAGTAGTAACGAAATAGTCATTGACGCGAGACTGGCGATAAACAGAATTTCACCGTAATGCTGCTGATTGGATATTAACGCCAGCATAGAAAAGATACAGAACAAAAACGCCACTACACCAAAGGCCTGCATGTATTTGATCAGCAAAATTCGCATATGAATTGATTCGATCTGCTGCACTCTGTTTTGCCCGTCTAGGTCGTCGAAGTGCTGATTTAATGATCGTACAATGCTGGCTAATGCGAGGTAGCGATTGGTATAGGCTAAGAATAGTAGTGAAATCCCCGGAAAGAGAAACGCTGGGTCTGTGATGCTTAATTCCATTAGTCTATTTTACCTTAATTTTAGAAGCGTTTACTGTCAGCGCTGTCTTTATCGACATCAACTTTTTTATTGCGTTTCTTTGAACTGGTTTTTTCGACGGTGCGAGTGGTTTTAGCGGCTGCTATTTTGATGGCATCTATACGATTACCCAGCTCTTGGATGTTTTCGAGGGTACGTAAGTCAATGTCCATTTTTTTCTCCATACTGAGAATTAATGGCTTAATACTGTACTCCATTGAGTTTGCTAATACTTCTAGGGTGTCGCCGATCTTGGCCGAGGGTTGATTTATGATTTCTACCACCGTGTCAGAGGGTTGGCCGACAGAGTCACTAATCTTCTGTAGTGCCGCAAGCAGGGCCTCTAGGTTTTCTGCTTGATTTTTGCGTTGAAACTTCGCCAGTTTTACCTCGAATTGATTCTGATCTTCTAGCCGTTCTCTGGCTGCAACTGCCGAACTTTCAACGGACGTTTTAATGGTTTTGATTTGCTCGACTAAGTTGATCATCTGGTTGGCAATTTTAACGCTACCATCGGCGTCTTCGCCGCCCATTGCTTTGCTGCGTGAGAAGTCGTCTTTGATTTGCATCCAGCGTGTTTTTTGCTGTTGGCTCATGTTGCCGCGAAGTTCGGCGAGTTTTAGTAGGTTTTCTTCGGTGCCATTGCTTAGTAGCTGAGATTCGCCTTGATAGTGGTCTTCGATTAACTGCATCAGCTCTTCTTGGTTCATCACCGATGAGATTTTTTCAGCCATCTTGTTCATATTGCGATAGCTGCCTTGTAACTTAAACGGCGGTTCGGTGCGATATCGATCAGCCTGTGCCGCCGATGCAATGTACTGTTGATTCACTTTCAGAATCAACTCTTGAATCACAAACATTTTTTGCAGCACGCTGGTAATTTCGTTTAATTCAGCGGCGCTGTATTGATGGCTGAGTTCAGTGGTTGCAACATTCTCGCCTTGCGCCATTGCCACTAGGTGATAAACATCTTGCATCTCACGAGTTGCTAGAGGCGCCAGCACGGGGTTTGAGGTCAGCGAGTTTTCGACGTAGCTCAGGGCAAAAATTTCCTCCATACCGCCTAGGATATCACCTAGATTATAGATGTCTGCGCGGTTAGCCAGCATGTCTGGGACTTTAAACACTTCACCAGACTCAGTGTATGGGTTGCCCGCCATGACTACGCAAAACTTCTTGCCACGCATATCATAGGTTTTAGTTTCTCCGCGCCATACGCCTTCAATGCGACGAGTGCCATCACAAAGTGAAATATATTTTTGCAAAAACTCTGGGTGAGTATGCTGAATATCATCAAGGTAGAGCATTACATTGTTGCCCATCTCAAAACTTAAATTGATCTTCTCAAGCTCTTGGCGAGCGGTAGAGTTGGGTGCTTGCTCTGGGTCTAGTGAGGTTACATCATGACCCAGGGCGGGGCAGTTAATCTTCATAAAAATTAAGCCGAGCCGGTTGGCGACGTATTCCATCAAGGTGGTTTTACCGTAGCCAGGCGGTGAGATCATCATCAACAATCCCACCAGGTCGGTGCGCTTGTTTTCGCCGATGGTGCCCATTTGCTTGGCTAAGTTGTCACCAATTAATGGTAAGTAAGACTCGTTTATTAAGCGGTTTCGAACGAACGAGCTAAGCGGTTTAGCCTTGAACGATTCTAGTTTCAATTGGCTGCGCTCCTGCTTCATGGTGTTCGAGCGCAATTCTAAATAATGATGGTACTCCGGCAATGTTTTGTTTTCATGGCGTTGCATACGCTGCCAGTACTCGTCCAAACTAAAGTTAAGAGTCTGGTTGGTGATTTTAATATGCTCGCCGAGTAAGCCGCCAATACTTAGTTCTAGTTTGGCATCGTTGGCGGTTAGCTCAATACCGCCAATTAAATTGGCCGCCGCCTCAGGAATGTAACGTTTTAGACGGCCTAACTCTTTGCGCTCTACTACCGCGGTTAACCAGGCGTGGGCCAATGCCCATTGCTGATCTGGCTGTGCGTCGAGAGCTTCCAGCGACGAGGTGAACTGCTGGCGTGACTTGTCGTCTAGAGCTCGGTTAAAGTCGGCGACTAAATCACGAGCGTATTTGCTTTGACTAAACTGTTTGGCATTGCTCGCCAGTTGCTGTAGCAAATAGCCCGCCGAGCGGTGCACGCTTTGCGGGTCTGCGACAATTGGGTAATGCTCGATGAAGCTCGTTATGTGTTCAGCTATTTCGCTGGCTAATAAAGTTTCGGCTTTATTGTCAGCGAACAGCCTGTTTAAGGTGGCCGCAGAGGTGGCGCGTTGTTGCCAACTGTCTTTCACTTTGGAGTCACTTAAGTTGGCCCAGAAGAGCGATGCTAAACCGCGAGCAAAAGGTTCGAACATTAATAACTCAGCAGACGCCATTACCGGCAGAGCGGCTTGGATAATCAGAGCGGCATCGCTGTCGTGAATGCCTTTCTGATAGCCATGTTTGTAGTAAGGCGTTGAGAAGTCACGAATCAGTTTGGTTAGCACCTCTATTTCTTTGGCGGCACCTTTTATAATCGCCATACTTAAGTCGTCACGCTCTTGCTGGGCCGCCGTGATGACCAAGTACGCTAGGTATTCCCCTCGATACAATTCAGGAGTCTCAGATTCCAACGACATCGACCAATACTGCTTTGATTGTTGCAGGGTCTGGTCGTTGACGGGCTCGTAGTAATCGGTACCGATTAGATGAAAGAATAACTCGTCATTGCGCGGAATTATCGTCAGGTCTAACTCTTGCTGATTAACGCTGAATTTGTGCTTAGGCCCAAGCTTGATGACCTTGCCGCCATCTTCGTAGATGTCGTTTTTATCCCTTAGTGAGCGGATCGACTGTTCTTGTAATGCTTTAAAGCGCGAGTGCACATCATCGGCGGCCACGTCAGAATCTAAGTCGCGCAGTTGTTGGATCAACTGATTAGTTTTTAAAACTAAGGTGTCCGAGGCAAAATAGGTGTTTAGCTCGTCACTGTCTTTTAATTTTAGTGAGCGTTTTTCAATGCTCTTCAGAATACGATCTGCTGAGTCTGTTAAGGTTTGCGCGCGACGCTGGCGTGCTTCCATTAAGCTTTGTTTGTGCGCCTCAAACGATTCGTAAATCGCCTCGCGCTTATCCATGATGTCGCTTAAGAACTGCTCATAATCACTGAATTGGCTTTCTAAGTCTTCCAATTGAATCAGCAGTTTGGCCAGTTGCTCATCACATTTATCGGGCGTGTTAGCCACGCCTAAAGCATTGGTGATGCTTTGCGAAAATAGTTTGAATTGGGCTGAGAATTGCGCAATAGCTTCTTCTGAGCCTAAACCTTTTTGTTTTTGTGTGCCGCGCGCTTTAGTTTGATTTAGCTTGGCATAGACTTCCGAAATGGTGTCGACAATGCGAGTTCGAATGGTGGTGTCGTCAATCTTTAGTGTGGTGATTAACTCAGACAATAAATCCAACTGAGCGGTGGTCTCGACGATATGCTCCAGTAATGGGCGTATCTCAGCATCGGTGGTCGCTTGCTCAATCGCCTCGGTGACCTCACTGGTTTGTTGCGAGTATGAGTCTAAGGCATTTTCGTCGGCTAAGAATTCAACCGTTCGCTCGCCTAAGCCGACTTCGGTCGCAACCAATTCGTCATCTAACTCGGCAAGCTCTTCGAGATTAATATAGCGGTAGCTTTTGATGGTGGCGATATGCCCGCGTTGTTTGCGAATTTTAGAGATTGAGGCAACAAATTGAGCGGCGTTTTCCCACGTCGTAGTCGAAATAGCACCAAGTAATTTACGTTGCTGAGATTTAGCCTCGCTAAGCGACTGCGTTGATTGTTGCTGAATGCTCTGAACTTTCTCAAATTCGTCGATCACCAGCTCGGCGGTTACCGATACCTCGCGTAGCGTTGCCGCTGTTGCATCGTTGCCGGGGTTGTCTAACCAGTAATGCGTATCGAATACTCTTTTTGTGGCACCGCTTAGTTCTTCATAGTGGCGCATCGATACTTCTTTGTTAGCGATTTGTGTCTGAATTGAGTACAGGTCAGATACACCACGGACTAACTCTGAGTTACCAATTTTCCCCAGCTCGGTAGTGCTTTCAGGTTGTTGGCTGGCATACTCAGTGCTGATATAAGAGGTTTGCCAAACTTGCATGGGGTGCACTCGTGTTGGCTCATGCTCGGCTGAGAATATTACCAGCGTACCGTCGTCACGCAAGGCGTAGCCATTGCTGTAGATAGGGTTTTGCAGCCCTTTGGTAATTAAGTTATAGCTGAATAAAGCAAAGCGACCTTCTATTGGCTCATAGAAGACATACAACACGTCTTCGCCATTCGGCGAGCGAATGGTGCGTTTGAACACTAAGCCGCTTACTTGGTCCGGGAATAGTTTGGTTTCACCTGTTTGCAGGTATACGCCTCCAGGGAAAATAATGCCGTGGTCTTCAGGCAGCTGAACACACGACTGGCCGATAGCATCAATGCGATGCACATCTTCGGTCAGGGTGTTAAAGACTAAATAACGTGTTGATTCTTCTTTGTATGGCTTGATCGCCAGTAGCACTAAATCGCCGACTAAGGCATACGACACATCAGCATCGTCGAGCGATTGGTTTGCCTCGTCAACAGGCTCAGAATAGATGCCTAAGCCATCTTCGGTATTGTCTTCAATCTTTATCGTTAGGTCGCCACCGATGGTCTCTACAAATACTTTATCGGCGATATTTACGTGCGGGTGTTTGCCGTGCACAAAGTCGTCGCGGTTGCATTCTGTCCATTCAAAATCGTATTGATCGGGGAGCTGAATATCTCGTTCACCGCGGTTATCTATATAGCTAATGTCGTTGCCATCCGCTGAGATCGACCAGCGAAAAACGCGTAAATCGTTGGCCCGCTTACCAACTTGGAAGCCCGCTAGCAACTTGCCATCTTTAGTTGTGAGCTTAACTAAGCGAGCCCCTTTGTAATAACGGTATAGCTCATCAAAGTCGACTTGGAAACGTGAGTCGCTTAGAAATGTGTTGTGCAGATCGATAGGCTTAAATTCGAAGCTGTCGTTATTTTCAAATAGCTCTAATACGGCAAAAACATCATCGATCTTGGTTTCCTTCTTCAAACCGATGAATACGTTGTAGCCAAACAGCATGGTATCGCCAACTTGCACTATGTCGCGTGGCACGCAGTTATTTTCAGTGCGAATCCGGGTGCGGCCAATAGCCTGCATTCGAACTCCACCAAATTCGGCTAAGCGGGCTTCATTCAGCGTTTGCGCAAGTTTCTTTAGCCGAGTTCCTTGCTCGTCTAAACGTTTGCGAATGACGTCGTAGGCACCTGCTTGGGCAACGGCGGAGTCGACTATTTGCTTTTCGTCTTGTGGCATATTTTCTCTGTCCTTGGCAATGTTTATCTCGGATAGCTCTCTTTATTGTGAGGTCACTTTGTCTAAAATTTCGGTCAGTTTTTTTCGCATCTCATCATCAACCTTAGCGGGATCAATTCGACAGCCATTTGGATGTGGGATTCTATTTCAGTCATTTTGAGCTAGTGTTTATCTGCGCAGTGCCGTTAGCTCAAATCAAGGACCTAGGCAAAGCGATTAGAGATTTAGTAAAGGCACCGCAGTGATTAAAGGTACTGCGGTGCCTGGCTTTCGATCAGGCTATTTCTGGTCGTTTTCGGGCTTTGGCATAAAGTTGGAAATTTGACCTAGTAATGACTGAATAGTGTCACTCTTATTGGCTAAGCCGTCGATCGCCTTACCCATTGATAGCGACTTGGCAAAGGTATCGAAGAAATGCTTTTCACCGCCAACAATGTCGATATTTGCTTCACGCAAGGCGGTAGCAAGAACCTCGGCATTTTCTTTGGAGATTTCTTTACCAGCCTCGATCGTGGCTAAGCTCTCTTTCAAGGCTGTTTCTAGAGTCATGCGAAATTCTTCATGCGAGCGAGCGTCGAGGCTCATTGCATTCATCGCTTCAAATTTCTCGGTTAAGCCTTCTGCTTCCGCTTTGAACTGTGCCAATGTAATGTCAGCTGTCGAGCTGCCTATGTTTAAGGTGGCGGATGCTTCTGATTCACCTTTCAAACGAATGACGTCGGCTTCAGCGGTGCCTTTATCACGAACAACCTTGGCTTCCGATTCGCCGGTTGCACGAACCACTTCGGCCTCGGCCAAACCGCGCGCTGCTTCTTCATGGCGAACACCTTCAGCCAGTTTAATCTTGGCCGCGGCGTCTTTCTCAGCAGCTTCTAAGTTCGCTTCGGCGATGGTGGTGATTTCAACTGCCTTGTGTTTAGCCGCGAGCTCCAAGGCTTCAGCGGCTTTAACTTCGCGAACTTTCTTTTCTTCTGCATCACCCTCGGCCGCTTTAACCTGCACTTGCTTAGCGCGATCGGCTTCAGAGACTTCACGTACTTCGTTAATTTTCTCTTCTTCTATCGCGACGCTTTTATCAACCACCACGCGTTCGCGAATAATATCAGCGATATTTTTCTTTTCGCGCTCGATGTCTTTTTCGGCCTCAATACTGGTTAGCTCAACTTCACGATCACTGTGAACACGTTCCATACGTTTGGTGCGTTCTACTTTCTCAGTTTCAATCGCGACCGCACGCTGGCGGTTTTCATTGGCGATTTCGATTTCACGTTGTTGGTTCTCAGTTTGAATGGCTAGGTCACGTACAACTTCAATAGAGGCGGTTTCAGATTTCAGGCGCTCTTCTTCTTGAATTTTTAAGGTCTCAGCTTCTTCACGTGCTATCACAGTTGATACTTCGCGCGCTTGTTTGGCTTCGGCATCGGCTTGCTGACGTTCAAGTTCTAACATTGCTTCACGCGCTTCTACATTCTTCTTTGTTATTGCGAGCTCTTCGTCTTTCTCGAGAATATTAGTTTGAACGTTTTGAGTTGCGGTTAGCTCGGTGATCTTTCTAATGCCTTGAGAATCCAAAATATTGTTTGGATCAAGAGCCGACTTCGGAGTTTGTTCCAGATAATCAATCGCTACATCTTCCAGCGAATAGCCGTTTAGGTCGCTACCAATCGCATCGACAATCGCATCACGAAAACGTTGGCGGTCCTCGAACAGCTGTTCGAACTCTAGTGTTTTACCAACTGTTTTTAGTGCTTCTGAGAATTTCGCGGCAAATAAAGTATAGACCGCTTGGGTGTCAGAGGCTCTTTGTGTGCCAACCGCCTTCGCCACGCGTAACACATCTTCTGCTGTCTCGTTTACACGAAGATAGAATGCAACGGTGATGTCTGCGCGCATATTGTCTTGGCAGATCAAGCCGTCTTTTCCGCGACGATCGACCTCTAAAGTAATCAATGAAATCTTCATCAATTCCTTCATGTGGATAATCGGAAATACCCAGCCACCGGTAAAGGTTACCTTGGGCTTTGATCGTGTGGTGTTTATGATCAACGCGGTTCCTTGTGCTACTTTATAGTAGAATTTTTTCAGCATCAGCACGAACCCGATGATGAAAAATAACAACACCGCGGTGACGATGATTAGTGGCATATACCCTGATAAATCAGCCATTGTTTAACTCCTTCTTATCGTTAATATTGATTTTTGTCTTAATCGCTAAATTCAGATTTTGCGATTACACGAAATAAGTTTCTTTCTTTATTTTGTTCTATCACGACTACTTCGTCGCCTTTAACAAACTCTTGTTTACCTGTTGATCGAATCTGCAATAGCAAACTGGCGCCGCCATCATTCATCAACCCTTCGCCACGATCCTTGTTTACCACGCCAGACCGCACAACGATAACCTGACCAACTATATGCTTAGTCTCGTCGCGCTCGAGCTTTTGAAATAGAGTTCGAATTGGTTTGATGACCTGTGCGGTTAGTAAAATAGTTAAGTAAGTTACAGCGACGAATATTACTAGTTCGTAGGCCAATTCAAGCAGCCCAAAGTCGGGGATCAACGCGCCGCCGAAATAGATTGCGTAGTAGCAAAGTATCCAACCGATTATCGCAATGATAGTAAGCACTATCGTTAATGGCACTCCGTTGAGGCCGAGCTTTAGTAACACTCCGGCTATGCCGTTCTGAGCCGCGACTGAATCGGCGGCATCGATATCACCGTCCATGTCTAAATCTAAAATTTCAAGGTCGACCAAACCCAATACCGCGACTATCCAGTACAATGAACAAATAATTAGCAGTATTGTATAAATCACTGTCGGGAACGACGTTACCGTTTGGTGAAATGGGTTCATGCTTTCATGAAGAAAAATTGCGAACATCTGCGGCTCCGTATTTGTTGTTTTTGAGCAGTTGGCTTGCTACTACTTGTTTTTATTGCGCCAGCTGCGGCACCGATGTCTGATCTTTTTTGCCCCTGTGTCGATAGTAGCAAGTGTTTGGAAAGCTGTGCTGGTTTTTTGTTCAGAGCTAAGATGTGGCTTGAACGTATACTGCAAACGCAAAAACTACTTCTTCTTAGCCTTCGCCTTCATTCGAGCTAAAACATCATCAGCGCTACTGCTTCCAGTGATGCCTGCATCGCGTAGCTTTTGATCAAGTGATGTTTCGTTTGAGTCGGCGGCAATTTCAGCCGCGGCACTCATCTTGGCGGAGGCAAGCTTTTGCTTCTCTTGAATTCTATCAAGTGAATCTACCGCTGTTCTAAGCTTAGAGCGGCTGCCGTTGTGACGTTGAGCCACCACTTGTTGGGCACGTTGTACTGCTTCGGTTGCCTTAACGGTTTCAGTTTGTTGCTTCAATTGCTTTATTTGATGTTCAGCGGTGCGGATCGAATTGCGCAAGGTTTCAGCTTGCTCTTTGAAGTTTTTGGCGGCCTCAGTGTCGGTCTCAAGGTTGTTCTCAAAGTTGGCTACTCGTGTGGCCAGTTCGCCAGCTAATGATTCGTCTTTCTTTTCTAGCGCGGCAAGAATGAAGCCCTCGTTTTTCTTGATGTCAGCTTTTAGCGACGAGGCTTTCTCCTCAGCCAGTTTTTGCTGTGCAATTAAGGAGGCGAGACCATCCTTAGATTTATTTAATTCTTCTGAGGCATCTCTGATTTCTTGATCAAGAATTCGCAATGCTTGCGCATCGACAATTGCTTCACCGGCTTCGTTCGCGCCGCCACGTAGCGCGGTAATCATTTTTGACCAAATGTTCATGTTTTACTCCGATTGTGTTTGCTTAAAATTGTTAGTCGAGGTTAGTCGGTTATTGTTTCAGAAACATTTGAAACGCCTCGGTTGCTTGAATGGTGTTTTCCGCCAGGGTTTCTATTTCAAGCACTACCTGGTTAACGCTGGATGATGCGCTCAAGGCGCCGAACATGTAGTAGTAATCGCCATGTGTGATGTCAGTTTCGAGGCTGATGGTCGATAGCGGTAAATATTTGTGCGTTCTTAATACGTATTCATTAAATTTGGCGGTATCTTTTACTTCATCCAATGAAAACAGCACGGCTTCGGCTAATATTTGATCACCACCGGCGGTAACAAAAATAGGCAAATCTCCATAGTTATGCATCGATACAACAATGATTGAATCAATGCCGTCAATTATTTCGATTGAACAGCTATCGTTATTGAAAGCGGGGCGCTCTTTGAGTGCGCCAAAAAGGCTTTCGGTCGTCCATCGATGGGACGGCTTGTCGTTAACTCTAGTTGTATTCATATCAGTTCCTCCTGTTCCAATTTCTAAGGCCATAGATAGTTCTGTTGGCTTGCGTAATTCTCTTTCAATACTCGCGAGTGATTTGCCGTTTTCTGGTAATACCCAGATTTCTTTCTTGACTAAGCCTTGCTTTCGCAATCTCTTGCGATATTCGCGTTGGTATTCTGCTGATGATTTTTTTGTCATGGAAGACACTATAAGTTATTACATGTAAGTAAGTCAAGAATTGTTACATGTAATATGTCGTGTTAGAGTAGACCTACGTATAGACGTTACTAACAAAAGGGGAATTATTATGAAATGCCCATCTTGTGGAACCGGAAGGCTAGAGTCTTCTTACTTCGACGGATTATTTGCCTGTCAGTCGTGCTCAAATTGCGGTGGTGAGTTAATTATGTTGCGTGATTTTAATCGTTGGCAAGAGCAGCACCCAGAGTCAGAATTCTCGGTTAGCGCTGAGGTTGAGGTGATTTCAGAAGACACGTCAAGAGCGATGATTTGCCCGTTAAGTAAGCGCCTGATGATAAAATATCGCATTTCCGCTGACACTCAGCACCGATTGGATTTGAGTCCGACGGTGAACGCCGTTTGGCTCGATAAGGGCGAGTGGAATTTACTCAAAGAGAAGGGCTTGGCAACTAAGTTAAGCGAGATTTTCACTGATCACTGGCAACATGAGATCTTAGATGCTGAGACGGCTGAGGTGATGCATGAGTTGTACGAGCGTAAATTTGGCGATCAGTATGAGAAAATCAAAGAATTCAAAGCGATGATGAATAGCATGCGCAATCGCTCGGAAGTAATCGCTTACCTGCTCGCTGAAGACCCGTATTCAACTGATGATTAGCAAGCAGGGGGGGTGAATTCCATGTGCAGTGCGCCTTTGCCTACATCGAGTGTTTTAACGACCTTGAGAGAAGGCACGTCAATGACTTGTATCCAGTTGT
>JAESTB010000039.1 GCA_016763815.1 Arenicella sp. | reverse complement strand
GTGGGCACATCGACAAAATCAGGGTCACCAATGCTAACTCTGCGATTCGCGGCAACACGTTTCATTGTTTCAGCAATTACATGCAAGCTATCTGCACTGCCAGCGGCATATGAGCTCATCGGGAACTCACTGAGCACATTCAATATTTGTAACATTGCGATCCCGCCGCCGCTCACGGGCGGCATAGTCACAACTTTATATCCATTAAACTGTGTTGATATCGCTTTTCGTTGCTCTACTTTATAAGCGCCAAGGTCGCGTTTAGAAATGTAACCATCGGCAACTTGCATATAGTCTTCAATCTTTTGCGCAATCGCGCCACGATAAAAGGCATCAGCGCCATGTTCTGCAATCTCCGTTAACGACCAAACGAGATCATTTTGCACCAGTATTTCTCCCGCTGCTGGAGCCTTACCTTCTTTAGTTAAATAAGCTTTCGAGCTGCTCGGGTACTTTAACATCAACGCTTCGGCCTCTTGCAGAGCAAATGAGAGATCCTCTGTCACCTGAATTCCGTCACGTGCTAACTTAATAGCCGGCGCCAACAATGATTTCCAAGGAAGCGATCCATGCATTTCCCAAGCACGATATAAGCCGGCTACCGAACCAGGCACTCCAGGCGCTTTAGCGCCAAAAGACATTGTGAACCAATCAATTTTGCCGTTCTCATCTTTAAAGTCGCTAAGCTGAGCTAATTCAGGCGCGGCTGAGCGAAAGTCTAGCGCTATCGTATCTTCTGCACCGGCCATGTGTATCAACATAAAGCCACTGCCACCTATATTGCCAGCACGAGGTAAGGTAACGGCTAGCGCAAAGCCAACCGCAATGGCCGAATCGACGGCGTTACCTCCGCCAGCTAAGATATCCCGACCAACCTCCGTCGCTAAGTAGTTTTGAGAAGCGACCATACCGTATTTCGCGATAACCGGGTGGTGAACGATATCGTACCGAAGTATCGCACCATTTGAGGTATTGGCTGTCGCGCTTACGTTTTTGGCGTTTGCCTGTTTTGTAGGCTCAATTGATTGCTCTTTCAGCGACGGTGTTTGGCAGGCGCCGAGTAGAAAAATCGTTGCCAAACTGACTGCTGTTAATTTCTTCATGTTATTGAGCTCCTATCGCGCCAGCACCGGGCCTACGAGGATCAGAGGCTCCATTTAACTGTCCACCCTCGAGTAAAATCGATTGCAAGCTTCCCATTGTGCCCGCTTCCTTAATTGTATGCCCCATAGCTCTTAGTATGGCCTTGGTGTCTGGACTGATTGATGCTTCGACTTCTAATCTATCAGGCTGCCATTGGTGGTGAATTCTAGGCGCATGCGTTGCATCGGCAATATTCATATTATGGTCAATCACATTAATCAGTTGTTGTAATACCGCATTAATAATACGACTGCCGCCAGGGCTGCCGGTGACAATAGATAGCTCGCCATTATCAAAGACCATTGTCGGCGTCATTGCACTCAAAGGGCGCTTGTTTGCTAGGATGCTATTGGCGGCGCCGCCAATAAGACCAAACGCATCGGCTGTACCTGCTTTGGCGTTAAAGTCGGTCATCTCATTATTGAGTAAAAAGCCTGCCCCATCGACCACAGCACCGGAGCCGAATGAAAAGTTCAATGTGTATGTATTGCTCACCGCATTGCCGCTTTTATCAACCACAGAAAAATGTGTTGTATCTACACTTTCATATTTAGATTTCTTACCGGGAAGAACCTCACTTGATGGCGTGGCCCTTTTAAGATCAATTTTATTCGCTATTTGCTTTGCATAATCCTTACTGGTCAACCAATCAACGGGGACCTTATAGAAATCAGGGTCACCTAAATGTTTACTTCGATCGGCGTAAGCATAACGCATTGACTCAGCGACTAAATGCAAGGACTCCGCTGAACCTGCCCCCATTTTTTGAAGGTTGAAATTTTCCAGAATATTGAGCATTTGAACAACATGAACACCACCGGAGCTAGGTGGCGGCATTGAGACGATTTTCTGCCCTCGATAGCTACCAACAATAGGGTTACGTTCAGCAACCGTATAGTTGGCTAAATCTGCGTGGCTTATTAGCCCACCGCCTTTAACCATTTTTGCGACAATTTGATCGGCTACCGCACCTTTGTAAAAAGCATCTGCTCCGTGCTCAGCTATCGCTCCTAAGGTTTGCGCAAGATCGTCCTGAACAAATAACTCGGAAGCCTTATACAGCGAGCCGTCTTTATGAAAAAACGTCGCCCTCGCTGCCGCGTCTTTTTTCAACATAGTCTCACGCGTAGCAATTGCCGACGCTGTGTCGTAGTCCATCACAAAACCATTTTTTGCAAGATCAATGGCTGGCTGCATTACCGCCTTTAGCGACATTGTTCCGTACTTCGAAAGCGCATAATCCATACCAGCAACTGTTCCAGGCACCGCTACAGACCTAAGCCCAGATCGATAAGACTTACGGTCGACGCTACCATCGGCCAATAGATAAAGGTCCTTATGGGCCAATTTGGGCGCTGTTTCACGGTAGTCAATCGCGATAGTTTTGTCTTGATCTTTCAAGTAGACAAGCATAAAGCCGCCACCACCAATATTGCCAGCACGTGGCAGCAATACGGCTAAAGCATAACTTACTGCAACCGCGGCATCGACAGCATTGCCGCCCTGCGCTAATACTGACGCGCCCACTTCACTAGCAATAATTCGCTGGCTAACAACCATTCCGGAATTAGATTTAACCGGGTGATGAATCGTATCGTATCGAATGATACTGCTTGGCTTTTTCTGTGGAACACTGGTGGCATCAGCGGCATATACACCTGAGACCGCGCCAAAAGAAAACAAAATTACAAGCAATTGTTTCGGGCAAAACGTTAACATTGAGTTAGTACCTTCAGGAGATGAATTGAATAAGCATCATTAACAATGATGCTTATTCGGGTCGTGAATACCGCCGAGTGATTGACCACGAATAACAGAAACACGATTTGAATAAATAAGTATATGGCCTTACTCCTCAGAACAAGGCCATACATCAAGCGTTAATGCTTAGAACTTTTTATTAAATTCAGCATAGGCATAACGACCTCTATTGGAATGCAAACTACCAAAGTAGCCAAGTTGTTGATCAGCCACCGGAGGCTCTTCGTCGAAGATGTTTCTCATCCCTAGCTTGATAGTTGAATTCTCTAATGTACCAGAATCAAAACGATACCGAACATTGGCACTTACGGTTGTAAAATCACCTACTGGCAATGCCGCACCGGGGTTGTCCGTATCACGATCAGCTCGAGTACTTGTATCGACAATATCACCTACGTATCGAACAAACATACCGGCACCCCAACTGTCTTTTTTCCAATTCAATGAGGCTGTGGAACGAACGCGTGGACGGCCATTTTGCTCAATCAAGGAACCCGCGTTTGTCACCGAAACACCGGCATCAATTAACTGCTGAAGCGGCGCACTCGGGTCCTGATTAAACCTTGATAGGTATGCTGTGTTCAATTTAAGGTCGAATGATCCAGCGTCGATATCAACGCTGTATTGAATCCCAAAATCAACTCCTTCGATCTCTCGAGGGTCTAAGTTTT
>JAESTB010000498.1 GCA_016763815.1 Arenicella sp. | reverse complement strand
AGGATTTGAACCTGCGACCCCTTGGACCCAAACCAAGTGCGCTACCAAACTGCGCTAATCGCCGATATTCTTGTAAATGGGGTGACTGATGGGGCTCGAACCCACGACCACCGGAATCACAATCCGGGGCTCTACCAACTGAGCTACAATCACCATGCAGTTTGCAATCGCAAATAACCTCAAAACGACTACAGGTATTACATTGATCAGCTTAATTCAAAAACCGAATTCCACCGACCTCAATAAATTACACCTTTTATTACACTTAAACAGATTAATGGTGCGCCCGACAGGACTCGAACCTGTAACCTACGGCTTAGAAGGCTGTTGCTCTATCCAGTTGAGCTACGGGCACTCAACTAACAAAAACATTCGTTTCTAAAGTCAATTAGCCATCAGGTATTTGCTTTGAAGCTCACTAATGAACCTTCAGCGAATAAGAAATTATAACAGTCATTTCTTATCAACTACCATATTACCAATAGACTCACAAAAAAAATGGTCGGGGTGATAGGATTCGAACCTACGACCCTCTAGTCCCAAACCAGATGCGCTACCAGGCTGCGCTACACCCCGACGGTGTGTGTCATTTTAATCGCTTCCGACCGGCTAATTTGAGAAAACTCATATCAGCTGCTCTTGGGAGTTAAAAGCGAATGACGCTGTAAATCATTGAGGCGCGACTATACTCAGACAACTGAATCTCGTCAACAAAAACTTGAAAAAAAAGGTTATTTTTCATCGCTTGAAATCTGAAGCTTACATCCCTATTAAGTAAGTCATTAACAAACCTAACAAACATCGCGTTATTAACATTATGAGCAAGCCGCAAACCCACGCCTTTCAAACCGAAATTAGCCAGCTTTTAGACTTAATGGTCAACTCTCTTTATAGCCAGAAAGAGATTTTTCTCCGTGAATTGATTTCTAATAGCTCCGATGCCATCGATAAACGCCGTTTTGAGGCACTAACCGATGCCTCCTTGCTTAATGATGAAGAAGAGCTAGCGGTTATAGTTACCACCGACAAAGACAATAGAACGCTTACGATCAGTGATAACGGCATTGGCATGGACCATGACGAGGTGATCGACAATATTGGTACCATTGCTCGTTCCGGAACTAAAAAGTTCATGCAAGCGATTGAGTCGAATAAAAGTGCGGGTGACGACATTAGCTTAATCGGCCAATTCGGTGTTGGTTTCTATTCGGTGTTCATGGTAGCCGACAAGGTAACGGTGCTTAGCCGCCGAGCGGGTGATGAGCAAGGAGTCATTTGGGAATCGGACGGTAAAGGGGAATTCACCATTGGTGAATCAAACAAAGCGGCCGTCGGAACCTCCATTACATTACACCTCCGTGAAGACGAAAGTGAATATTTGGATGACTTTCGTCTAAAACACATCATCAATAAGTACTCGGAGCATATTTCGCTGCCTATAAAAATGCTTGGCTCGGTTCCTTTAGACGAAGAAGGCAAGCCAAAAGAGGGCGTTGAGGCTGAGCTAGTAGCGGTAAACACAGGCACCGCACTTTGGGCCCGCCCAAAATCAGAAATAACCGATGAAGAGTACCAAAACTTTTATCAAGGCTTGAGCTACGACATGGAGCCGCCATTATCTACGCTTCACCACAAAGTGGAAGGCAACATGGAGTACATATCTCTGCTGTTCATTCCCAAAAAGGCGCCATTTGACCTGTGGAACCGTGAGAACAAGAAGGGCATCAAACTTTACGTTCGTCGAGTCTTCATTATGGACGACGCCGAACACCTAATGCCGAACTACTTACGCTTCGTCAAAGGTGTGATCGACTCACAAGATTTGCCGCTCAATGTGTCACGTGAGATTCTGCAAAGCGATAGAGACGTTAAGAAAATAAAAGGTCGTGCCGTTAAGCGTATTTTAGATGAGCTCAAACGTCTTGCAAAAGATGATAACGACGCATACCAGGGATTTTGGTCGGAGTTCGGTCAGGTTATTAAAGAAGGTATGGTCGAAGATACCGACAATAAAGACAATATAACCCCCCTGCTTCGCTTCGCTAGCACACACAGCGGCAATGATGAGCAAACAGTATCGCTTGACCAATATGTAGAGCGCATGAGCGACGATCAAGACTCAATCTACTACATCACGGCAGAGAGCTACCAAGCCGCTAAGGGCTCACCTCATCTTGAGATGTTTACTAAGAAAGGCATTGAAGTGCTGTTCCTGACTGACCCGGTTGATGAATGGCTGGTTAATAGCTTAACGGAACATAATGAAAAACCACTGAAATCCGTTACTAAAGGTGACTTAGAGCTTTCTGATGAAGAGAAAAAAGAGCAAGAAGAAGCCAAGGTTGAACTGTCATCAGTGACCGAAAAACTTACCGAGGTGTTGAACGATCGAGTCAAAGAGGTACGCTTAACCAATCGATTGACCGAGTCGCCAGCATGTTTAGTCGCAGACGAAACCGACGCTGGTGCCAACTTAGAGCGCATCATGAAATCGATGGGTCAAGACGCACCAACAAGTAAGCCAATTTTAGAGCTGAACCCAGACCACCCAATCATCAAGCAACTGAATGTCGAGAGTAACTCATTCGCGGATTGGGCTCAGGTGTTGTTTGACCAAGCGGCTTTGAGCGAAGGCGCTCAGATCAAAGACCCAGCAAACTATGTAAAATTGGTTAATAAACTGCTGGTTGCTTAGTGTATGAGCTAGAAGACCCTTTGGCCGACTGAACAAGGGTCTTCGACTAATTTAGAAGAAGCTTTCGATTAAGCCCAAAAAGCCCTCAGCAAGAACGGCCGCATTAGCGGTCGTTCTTATATCATCCGATATAAGAAGCATTAACTCAGCCGTCTAAAGCAATTATTCTCGACATCCTTACGCACGTTAGTGGCATCAAATAATTCACCATTCATGACAATGTAAACACCCTTATCTAGCGCTTGCACGGCCGCTAAAGCGCCACCGACGTTAAACATCGCATCACTGTCTTTAAATATTGCTGGCGCAAGCGCGCCGGTCAGCACAACCACCTTGTTGCTTAATTCTCCAAGCGACCTTGCCGTATCAGGCATAGTATCGGTGCCATGCGTGATAATTATCTTGTCAGCCTCACAGCTTTTCACCGCTTGGGCGATAATCTCGCGGTCTTCATCGGTCATTTCGAGGCTGTCTTTGGCCATTAACGAGGTCACCTCAATGTCTAAGTTGACGGCTATTTGCAATAGCATTTTACGAATTGCAGGCGCACCAACTTCGTATTCACTTTTAGCATCGAAATAAATTTTATCGATGGTTCCACCGACGCAAAAAACATGTATTTTCATTGACTTGTAATCGACTTTATCTGAGGTAGGTCCATATTAACATGCACACCTATTGAACCAGACTCAACTTGAGTCGAAGGACCACAAATAAGCTTATGAAATTAACTATAATGTTCTTTGGCGTAGCTCTGCTTTTGTGCAGTAATGCTTACGCGCAATCCGACAACCGCCGAGCACAACCAGAGCGATGCACTCCAGAGGCAATGACTCAATCCAAGATGGTTGATATCATTAAACAATTAGTTGAGAAAACCCAAGGCCCAGACAACCACTTAAGCTTTGTTTACAACGACATAACGATTACTATGATATCCGATCCAGCGGCCAATAGAATGCGCTTGGTCTCGGCTGTTATTGAAGCAAGGGATATGTCAGACCAGCAAGTAATTGCCTCGCTAATATCCAATTATCATCTGGCTCTCGACGCCCGTTACGGGATTGGTAACGGTGTGCTTTTTTCAACCTACATTCATCCGCTGGCGGAGCTGACCAAGACACAACTTCTGTCAGCGGTGCGGCAGGTTGCAACGTTAAGTAAAACGTTTGGCACCAGCTACACTAGTGGCGAGCTAAACTTTGCAGTACAGCCACCCGAGGAAGACCGGATAGAGATTTAGACCGTTGAAATATAAACAGAATTAATTGATTCACCACCAGAATACGGATTTGGAAACGACACAACATGCTCTTCAGTATCGCTAAATACCGAATTCAACAGTTTCGTGAACTCTGGATCTGGACGTTCATTTGACCATAAACCGAATACACCACCGGCTACGATTTTACCGCTCATGGTTGATAATGACGATTGATTGTAGAACCCGCGATTACCCTGATTTAACCAATGACTCGGCGAGTGATCGATGTCGAGCAAAATAGCGTGTACTTTGTCATCTTCAAGAACGCCTAGCTTATCGTCGATTGCAATTGCAAAGAAGTCGCCATGAATCAATTCGCTCTTAGGGTTTACCGCTAGTTCATCGCCAATCGGTAATAGGCCTTGCTGATGCCAACTAATGACCGGCTGCATAACCTCAATTGTTCTAAGGCGCGCAACACTCTTGTCCTGTACTGCGGTTAGCGCGGTGTATCCAAGGCCTAGGCCGCCAACGACAACATTCAAATTCTGTTGATGACCATTCAACTTGAGCCGCTGCAAACCGAGAGTCGAAAGTTGCTCTTCAGCTTCAACAAACAGACTAGACATCAAGAATTCATCACCGAGCTTAACTTCGTATATCAAGATGTTGTCCAACCTAGGCTCAGTTCGTTTACGCAGGCTGATGTCGCCCAACGGGGTTTTTTGGTAATCAAGTTCTTCAAAGATATGCTGCATGATGAGGCCTGTTTTAGGTAAATAAGTGGATAAAAAGGTCGCGGCAAAGAGAACTATGCGAGGTATTTAAGTCAGCTCTTAGTCACCTAAATTTAGACTCATACACACGCTATTTTGATCATAAACGTAATTAGAAAATGGCGCGCATTGCTCGAAACCAGCAGACTCATACAAACGGCGGGCTGGTACGAAGACCGGCATGGTTCCAGTTTCGAGACTTACTCGCTGATAGCCTATGCGTTTAGCGTAAGCCAATACATGGTTGAGTAATACGCGGCCGATTCCTTGCCCCAAGTAAGCATCTGAGACTTTCATCGACTTTAATTCTACATGCTGCTCGCTAAGCATGTTCAATGCCGCACAAGCGATTATCGCCCTGTGAGTTGACCGGCCTAGCTGGTTCGACATGCCGATACTTGCGCTCCAAAAGGTCAGGTTTGATGACTTTATTGCGTCAATGCCTAAGGCGTGAACGCTCTCGGGCGGTGAATATTTAAGCATGTCTTGGCGATGCGCGTGCAATAGTTCAACTAACATTTCAACTACAGCGTCATCGCTAAAATCTACTATCACTATGTCGATCTCAGGTATCATGCATGCAGAATGCCACAAACATAAAAAAAAAGGCCACCTACTTCATCGTAGGTGGCCGATTTTACTTTGATTTACTAGCGGCTACTGCGAACTAGCGTTTAACGATACACCACTAAAGGCTCTATACCCGCGTATACGAATAAAGTACGTACCCTGTTGTGCATTATTAATGGTACATGTTTCATTGTTACCATTAAGCCACGGACGGCAGTCATAGGTGCTGGTTGTTGGGTTAGCACCGAAACGTACGTACACATCAGCATCGCCAGTGCCACCGGCGATAGAGACATTAACGCTAGATTGGCCGGCGGGAACGTCTAGTTCATAATCTAACCATTGGCCTTGAGAACCGCTGAGACCCGATAGTGAAATGCTATCAGGCTGACCACTTGCTGCTGTGTAATCGGCCACTAAGCTGGCACCAGAGTAGGCAGCGTAAGCACGTATCATTACATGGTAAGTACCCGCACTAGGTGACGCGAAGTTACAGACTTCGGTGTTACCAACAAGCCACGAACGGCAGTCATACGTGCTGGCTGTTGGATTAGCAGCAAAACTCACATACAAATCTGCATCACCCGAACCACCGCTTAAGTTAAACGCCAAGTCACTCGCGCCTGCAGGCACGTCAATAGTATAAAAAGTTTCGGTCTGAAGTGCGCCAGACAAACCGGTCTTGGCAACGCCTTTAGTCAACTCATTGCCACCTGGGGGTGTCGAACCTTGAGTCGCGACTGCGGCCGCTGCATCGACAATACCCGCGCCACAACCACTACACGTAGAAGGGAAACTTCTTGCGGTTGATTTGAGAACACTTTCAACCTCTGCAGGCGTAATGTTAGGTGTTAGTGAGTACAACAAGGCTGCCGCACCTGCCACATGAGGTGTGGCCATACTAGTACCTTGATAGTACTGGTAGATATCGCCAGCAGGAGCACCGCTACCGCTATTCAAAGTAGACAAAACACCGTCGGAAGTACTGGTTGATTGATCGCCACCAGGTGCCGCCACGTCAACTAAGCTACCAAAATTTGAGTAAAATGCGCGCCCGCCATTACGTCCGACAGCGGCAACACTAACGACGTTATTACAGTTTGCCGGAGTAGAGTTGGAAACGTTTTGGTTACTATTGCCAGCCGCAACAACCACTGTTGCACCTAGACTTACCGCTTGGTTAATAGCCGCTTGAGACGTTGAGTCGCAAGACCCGCCACCACCTAGACTGAGGTTAATCACGTCAGCTGGATTAGGGTTATTTGGGACCCCTGGGACACTGCCGCCAGCCGCCCAAATCATTCCATCAGCGATATCAGAGGTGAAACCACCACATTTACCTAAAACGCGAATCGGAACGACTTTAGCGTTGTATGCAACGCCGGCGACACCTAAGCCATTGTTGGTTACCGCCGCTACCGTACCGGCAACGTGAGAACCATGCCAACTACTCGAACGTGCTGGTGTGTTTGGCTGACATTCGTTTGCCGCTGTCGCATCACCAGTGTCAGCCGGGTTAGAGTCACGACCATCGCCGTCATTGGCAATACCTGCGTCACTAATCATATCGTAGCCAGGCAACATATTAGCATTTAGGTCTACATGATTAGTAATACCTGTGTCGAGTACCGCAACTACGGCACCTGACCCTGTGGAGCTATCCCAAGCGGTTGGCAGATTTAACCCACCGGTTGCTTCATAATAGTGCCATTGGTTGTTGTATTGCGGATCTGACGGCGTAGCCATGATCTGCATAATACGATCTTCTTCAAAATATTCGATACTTGAATCAGACTGCATATTGCTAATCATTTGCGCCACTTCGCTTTCGCTCATACCATCGACAACTTGAACAACGTGTGCACCAGTTGACATTTTCCTAAGGTACTTAACTTTCTGCCCCGCTTTTGAAGACATTTGCGACGACACACTGTTGGCGCTACTAAGCGCCTGAAAACCAGTGCTTTTGTATTTTACAATAAAGCGCGGTTGAGCAAGGTAGGTGGTTTTGCTTGATGCCGCGTTAGCGGTATTCAGCTCTGTATCTGGCAGCATGGCAGTCGCTGTTTGCGAAAGCATAGCTAAAGTCATCCCGTATAAACTACTTTTGAGAATGCTAGTTTTAAGTTTCATAATTATTCCTTTATTAAGATTTGTAGGGCCTAAGCAAACCTAACTAGTAACCTGTTTGCTTAGCGTCTGAATTAATAAGACCAGAGCAACTTACCCAAACTTCACAATAGATGCCAGTACTATTTTGTCGCCTAGGTTACTGAATTTTTTTCTGAAACGTTTTTTAATGTTCGCTTTCTGACTATCCCTAACAGACCATATGCCTAGCAAGATTTTCCAATAAATGGTCGATATGTCAATTACTGCGGGCGTTTGGAGATAAATAAAAAAGGGTTAGCTACGGAACTACCCATAACTAACCCTCAATTGGCTAAAGCCGATTTAGACACACATTTAGCGATATTAATTCGCTCAATAGAGTGCGATGAATTTGTCTAACTGTTGATATTCCACCAACAAACCCGAATTATTTAGGCATTTAGCCAGCATTAAATACCTGTCCAAAATCCTGACCACTAGCTTGTTCGTCTTGCTCTTCCTCTTCCGGCTCGTCGTCAGCTTCAAGTTCAAAAGTCGTGGTCGATGAAAAGCCTTGTGTGTTCTTCAACTTTAAACGCAAGTTATTGGGAGAGTCTGCATTCTTCAAGGCCTCTTCTTCGCTAATCTTCCCTTGTTGAAATAAATTCAGCAAGGCCAAGTCGAATGTTTGCATACCGTAAGTTTCAGATGACTCCATCGCCTCTTTAATTTCAGTGACTTTACCGGCCTTAATAAGATCTTTCATTCTTGGCGAAGAGGTCAATATTTCGACAGCGGCGACCCGCCCGCCGTCGACAGTTGGAATTAAACGCTGTGAAATAATTCCTTGCAGGTTCAACGATAGGTCCGTAAACAGTTGCTTATGCCTCTCTTCTGGGAAGAAATTGATGATGCGGTCCAACGCTTGGTCAGCATTATTTGCATGTAGCGTAGATAGACATAAGTGACCGGTCTCGGCGAAGGCTAAGGCATGCTCCATGGTCTCGCGATTACGTATCTCACCAATAAGGATGACGTCGGGTGCCTGCCTCAAGGTATTTTCAAGCGCATCTTGATAGCTGTCAGTATCAACCCCCACTTCCCGCTGGTTAACAATGCTCAGCTTATGCGGATGAATGAACTCGATGGGGTCTTCAATAGTAATAATATGACCAGCATGCGTCTGGTTACGATAATCGATCAGCGCCGCTAAAGAGGTTGATTTACCTGACCCCGTGCCGCCAACAAAAATCATTAAACCACGCTTAGCCATTACCAACTCGGTGAGCTTTTCTGGCAAACCCAAGGCTTTATAATTCGGAAGATCGGTCTTGATCACTCGGATCACCATTGCTACATGATTTCGTTGGCGAAAAATATTGACGCGAAATCGACCAATGTCGGGTTCATCAATAGCAAGATTCATTTCTGGCTTGAGCGCAAATGCCTTGGCCTGCTCGGCATTCATTATCTCTAAAGCAAGTTTCTCTGTATCAGCGCCGCTCAGTAGTTGTTTGCCAATTTTATACAACTTGCCTTGAACCTTCATTGACGGTTGCACGCCTGATGAAAAATAGAGATCTGAACCGTCTTTTTCAACGATTAATTTAAGTAACGCTTTTAGCACCGTCAACTCCTTCTATTAGATATTTTAATAATTACCCACTGAACGAGATAGTACTACTAAGCCCTTACTTAACAAACAATTATTAGCGCAAGTATTGCAAATACTTGCGACGTTATTAAGGCCATAGACACCTCAAACTGAGCGTCTACAGGGCCTTCATCAGAACTTTAAACTAGACACAATGTTGATTATTGGCTATGCTGCGCCACAACTCAGGCTCATGTCTTATATAAGGATTAGTTATATGACGTTTATAGACAGAAGTATTATGTAGTCCACCAACCAAGGCTATATCTCAATATAGCTGAAAATAAATAGGATTAACCCCATGAAAAACTTAGCATTAAAGAAGCTCTCAGCTTGTGCTTTCTCCCTACTCTTCTCACTTTCAGCCTACAGTGGCGGCGGTGGCGGTGGTGACAACAACGCTGATTTACCGCCCCCCAGTACGTGTACCGTCAATTGCGGCTTCGAAATTGGACCCGTGCCCAGTTTAAGTTTTGTGCGCGCCAGTCAAGGCCCTCTTCCGGTATCGACCTCTACTGTATCTAGTTCGGTAGACGGCTTTGGCGGCGGAACTATCTATCACCCATCCAACATCTCTGACGAAATGGCGGCTATTGCAATTTCTCCGGGCTTTACCGCAGCTCAATCGTCTATCGCATGGTGGGGCCCGCTACTTGCATCTCACGGTTTCGTAGTCATCACGATCGACACAAATGGGCGTTTTGATCAACCAACCAGTCGCGGTCGGCAGCTTGACAGTGCATTATCTTACTTGATCTCAGAAGGCAATCGATCAAATAGCCCAGTGTCTGGTCTGATTGACGAAAATCGCTTAGCGACTATGGGTCACTCTATGGGCGGCGGCGGCGCACTACAAAGCGCAGCTCGCAATCGCCTAAGCGCTTCGGTTCCACTAGCGCCTTTCAATACCGGCAGCAATGAATTTAACCAGATCAACGTACCCACAATGATCATGGGTTGCGAGAATGATATCGTTGCGCCCGTCAATAGCCACGCAAACCCTTTCTACGGGCTTATCCCTGGCAGTACCGATAAAGCGTTCCTAGAAATCAATAATGGTTCTCACAGCTGCGCCAATGGCGGGTCAAGTAACAATGCAACATTGTCAACTTATGGTGTCTCTTGGATGAAGCGTTTTCTTGATCAAGATACACGATACAATCAATTCTTATGTGGCCCGAACCATGTTGCTGACAGCCGTATTTCGGATTTCAGAGATACTTGTGCGTTCTAAATTTTGATTATGTAAAAGTTCAGCGTGCTAAGAAATCTTTAGCGCGCCATGAATTAGGGGGGGGCGAGCAATCGAGCCCCTAATTTATTTATCGCTCTACTTTATCTATCATCTACAAATAAGAGCAGTGCCGGTAATCGCACCCAACCCCATT
>JAESTB010000038.1 GCA_016763815.1 Arenicella sp. | reverse complement strand
CCCTTCGATGAAGCAATATAGTGCAAGCAAAAGCCTCTTGTAAACAGTTACTTACGGCACGAATGTAAAATATTGTGTCACCTAGTTTATCGTAAGCTGTCTACGCTACGTGATTGCAATGGCTACACTCACTTCATATTATGGGACAAAACAAATAAACGAATTCCTTTCAATATACTGGATATATGTCTAGAAATATACTGAGTAAATGTCTAATACACGTCTATGCAACGGTGGCTTAGTTAGATCCGCGTTGTTAGTCACAATGTCGCCCAGAGCGCAGCGCAAGGACTTGTGGATATCGGCGAGGTTCTTCGTATCGCTCACGATAACATTGAGCTGTGAACAAAATTTCAGCTATTTTTCTTTTACAAAAATCAAATCCCAAACACCGTGGCCAAGGCGAATGCCGCGGTTCTCATATTTGGTATCAGGGCGGTAACTGGGTTTTTCTGAGCAACCTTGGGTCAGTAAGGGGTTGTCAACCGGTGCCGTGCCTTCGATCGTGCCCGACTCTTCAATGGTTAGAGAGCCGTTTGCCCATAGAGTGCTGTCGGTCAATACACTGCACTCAGGTGACAGAAAGTTCGCCGCCAAGGGAGCGTCAGCGACGGCGTTTTTCAAATTTTCATTGGTACTTAACACCGCAAGCACATACTCGGCGTAATTCTGCCAATCAGTGGCGACATGAATTTTCCCGCCGGGCTTCAGCTTAGCCACTAATTGCTCGACAAATACCGGCTGGATCAAGCGGCGTTTATGATGGCGCTTTTTATGCCATGGATCCGGAAAGAAGATTTGCACTCGCTCGAGTGAGCCATCGGCAATTTGCTGATTTAACACCAGCACCGCATCGTCGACCGAAACTCGAATATTATTTAAGCCGCGCTTCTTAGCCTGCACTAAGCAACTACCAACGCCCGGCCTATGAACCTCAATACCAAAGAAATCCATGTCGGCATGCGCTTCGGCCATGTCGGCCAATGATAATCCATTACCAAAGCCAATCTCTAATACCACCGGCGCTGAGCGACCGAATAACTCGGTTAAATCTAGCCGCTGATCGCCTAGGTCTACTCCGTGCGTTGGCCAAAGCTGTTCGAGAGCATTTTTCTGACCACCGGTAAGCTTGCCTTCTCGTTTTACAAAGCTACGAATAGGGCGGGTAAAATTATTGTCGACAAGAGAATCAGGCTTATTATCAGGCATGGTTTACAGTAGATGACGCTAACTGGGCTTCTAGTTGGCTAGGAAAATCGCTCGGCAGTGTATCAAAGCCACCGTATTCAAGCGAGTAGCAAGGCGTGTTACGAATCAGATTCATCATCGCCCTGAAACCATGGCCCTCTAGATTGCGAGCATTCACATGATTGGCCATTAAACGCATTCCAGCCTCGGCACTGGTTAGTTTTTCGAACGAAAACTCAGCCGCCTTTTGATATTTGGGGAACACGAACAAGGCTAATTTTTTAGGCTCGCTGGCCGCTGTACCATCTAAGCTCTCAACTGGCAGCGCCGTGGCGAACTTGCCCTTTTGCACTAGCTCAGGGTTAACCAATAGACGGTCAATGGCCTCTAAGCCATGAAATTTAATTTGAATTGGCCGCGCCAAGCCCTCAACCGATCCCTGCGAATCAACTAAAATGAGCTCATCGGTTAAGTACTCGAAACCGTTTGCGGTTAGCCAACAGGTGAAAGAACTTTTACCAGCGCCGCTGTTAGCCGGCACGACTAAGGCGTTTGAGCCATGAGCCACGGATGCGGCATGCAAACAATGAACATCTTTGGCTTTGTCAGCTAGGTGAAACACAATACGGTCAGTAAGGTGATAAATCACATCGCCAGGTTGATCTAGCTTGCGCCGAAGATTATTGGAGCGATCGACTAACTCCCATACATCGTCTTTAAAAGTCAGGTTAAGTTCGATACCTTGGGTACTATTTATACGCTCGCAACGCATCGACGAAAGCGCTACCTTAGCCACGTCTCGGGCCGGTCCAACTTTGGCTCGCACGGTGATTTTAACGCCCGCCATGTCTATCAACCAACGCGCCATTAGCTAACCACCTGTTGACTAAACCCTTGTTGAATAGCCACTTGTTGAATAGCACCGTTCTCAGTTAGTTCATTTATTACCGCGATAACATCGCTCTCAATCTGATCCTTTTGCGCAGGATAAGCCTGCTGCAAAGCATGGATCATGGTCGCGACCGAGTTGTCGCCACTGCATAACTCCCAGACAATCGCCGATGGGCCATTTAAGTGCAAGGTAGTGGCATTACTCGGGTTGTATAACAACATCTCGCCGTCCATGTCTTCGAGTAAGCACTCGGGCGTTTTTTGATAGTGATTTTCTAAGTTCATATAAAATACCGCGTTAACCACCTAACAAACCTGAATAAACTCGGCGTAACAGCCAATTGCTAACACGCAAAGGGTGGCGCACCAGTTTAATCCAGAGCAAAGATTTATTTGGGCTTACATTGTAGTACAAATGCATCCACCAGTCTGATGGTAGTAATAAAGGCTTCATTTTTTCAAAAACGCTGTTATTTCCCAATAAAGCAGAACGCAGCGAACCCATGATTTTTCCCACGCCTGATGGCACCCGGGTTGGCAGTTGCCCGACCCTTTGTTGCAAGGAGTCAGGTAGCGGCGTAAGTAAGTGCAAACATCGCAGAGTATTAATCACATGCGGGTATTGCTGCTCCAATCGCGTCCACTGGTCACTCGCTGCCACATGTTCGGCTAAACCGATGACATCCATTACATTGATCAGTTTTAGCACCGCACCTGAATGCAGGCCCTCTAAGTGTTTGCTCACTTGGTGCAACATTTGCACATCTTCTAAGGCTTGAAACTGCAACTCACCCCAAGTGATGGTTTGAAAACTACTGGCTGATCTTGGGTAATAGAAATGACCGCTTACCTCGCGTGAAATACCATCGCTATGTAACTCAATACTCGAGATCATGCCATTAACGGATTTGGTGGCGTTGGGCAATTGATGCATATCGCGCATGAATTTCGAAGGCTGTTCATCAGGCAGATCAAAGCCGATCTCACGCAGACAGTCTGCCGCGTGCGCTAACGACTCGCGCGGCATCAGTAAGTCCATGTCACGCATCGGGCGCAGATAACCTTGTTTAAACAAGTAAGGCATTAAGGCTGCGCCCTTGAGCGCCACATAAGTTAGACCTCGTTGCTTAAAAACAGCATCGATCTCGCACAAGCTTTGGTAGCGCGCTTCAGCCGCCGCCGTATGCCTAATCTTCAAGGCTTTAAGCGGCATGATTAACGCATCCGGCAGTGGTAAATCATGCTCAGCAATGTGCTTATTAGCAAAACCCGACAAACCATGCAGCTCAATTTGATTGATCCACTCTTGCCAATCAGTTTCCTGCGACAAACAAGCTTGAGCATGGATCAGATGCTCGCCGACCAAGTCGAAGCGAGCCAAAGCTATTACAGAAGATAAAGGTGTGTGCATAGCGCTATAATAAAGCATTAGATGGCTGAGTCGTGCTCAAAAATACTTGGAGAATAAAAAAAGCCGGCCTAAGCCGACTTTTTACACACTCAGAAATCATTTTTAAACGAATCTGATTTTATCGCAGTGCTCGCGAGTGCTAATCCCTGCAAGCGCTAGGTATATCTAAGACACTATCTGATGGCATCAAAACGGTAAAAGCGCTCGCCCCGTCGACACTAATCACAAGATCCATCGAATCACTACTAGGTGAGCTAATACCAACGTCGATAGTTCTAGGGCCATGCCCTCTACAATCGTCAACTGCTTGTGCAGCGATGGCTTCAAGAGCTTCTATTTTGCCGCGTTGAGGGACCGCAGAGCCCGACCACCTTGCCCCCATGTCTTCACTTTGAACGCTCACAACATAAGTGTTTGTAGCCGAATTTGTAAGCACGACAGTGGCACTATAGGAAAACCCTGGCACAATTCCGGCAGTCGCGGTTGGTATAAGTGTATTTAGTACAGACTGAGCCAGTCCCTCAACCGAATTGTCGATCGTCATAGCCCTAGTCTCGGGGCCAGTGAAGTCAAATCGCGCAAAGGCCTTAGGCAATGGCGCATCTACACACATGGCTAATGGCAGTGCACCAGTGCCAGCGGGGATGCTCACATCACCAGCTACAAATAGATCGCTGCTATAGCTAATTTCTGCAAGCTCTTCGCTAACCGAGTTTAAGGTTAGGCTAAGAGGTGGGACAGGCCCGTCGAGAAAAGTATTCGCTAGATCACAAGGATCTTCTGAGACGGCCAACATTGCAGTAACGCCCAATGTTAGCGAACCACTATAGACCAACTGTGTTTTTTCAAACTTATCACCGATCGAGTTACCAAGATCCATCAATACAGAGACGGTGAAGTCAGTGCCGTCAACCTCGTTCTGCACAATCGACGCCATCACAGATTTAACTGCTGGCTGTGGCCTGGCATGAGCCTCGGTGATTAATAGATCGAGTATCGAGCGGCTAACACCCTTTGGTGTCGCGGCACCCCCGCCAAAAAACGTTAGCGCGGTAAGCGCGGTAGATGTTTGTGCGTGAGCTGGCAACACAATAGCGCTGATCAACGGCTTATGCCACATAGCCACCGCAACCCCAGTTAAAGAGCCACCGACTAATAAACGTCGTTGCTGGTTGTCTGGCTTTTTGCTATCAACCGTTGTTGTATCTGCACCACCAGTGCGACTAGAACCAGTGTATTTATGGTCGCTCATTATGTTTCCTCAGAAAAATTAAAAATTGTTGCTCTAATAATTATGAACCGTACAGTACTCACTTGTTTTGCTCTCTACAATCGGACTAAGGTCAGTAGCATTAAGCGTAGAGCTTGACTAACTTTTGGTAAAACAGCATTCCTTGCTTAGAGATACCGTTTATTATGCCTAAACACGTATCAGTAGACGCGTATCAGTAGATTAGCTGAACATGATGACAAACCACACTTCATACACTATCGATGAGAAAACCAACTCCTAGACGCCGTTTTTTGCTGGCCTCCTCACTCGTTACGCTTGGTGTCGGGTCTACGCTTGGATTTGCCAACCGAGCACGGTTTAGCAAGTCTCAGCGTACGACCAACGAGCCCGACACACTGAGCTCGATTATCGACACAATCCTGCCCGTGAGTGCAACTAACGCCGATCAGAAAGGTGTACTAGACTTAACACTTGATGCCGCTATACGGCAACTTGCTATTAAAAAACCTCGCTTTAACGAGAATGTTAATCAGCTTATTCTAATCATCGAAAACTCCGCGTTGTCGCAATACCAACAGCCCTTTGTAGGGCTGAATATCGACCAGCGAGAAAGCCTTTTAACAAAAATGTTAACTCAAAAAACCCAGCCTCTGGCGCGCAGCAAATTACTATCCCTGCGCAACGCGGTAATCAATATTTTCTACACCAGTGCACCAGGTCGAGCCCACCTTGGCTACCAACTGCCTGCAGACTACGCAAATTATTAAGCAATGGACTTCGACATTATTATAATTGGCTCTGGCGCGGGTGGCGGCATGACGGCGTTGAGGCTCTGCGAACAAGGCTTTAAGGTAGGTTTGCTTGAACGCGGCCCACGCTTTGACCCACGCAAAGATTACATCATGAACTACCCAGACTGGGAGCGGCGTAACGACCCTCTCAAACATGCTCGGCAGGCCGAACAAACCATAGACCAAGATTACCGAACCGAATTCGCCCATAACAATAAACAAGGTCGCCGTAGCCCCTTGCGTTATTTTCGAGTGCACGGTGTTGGTGGCAGCACCTTGCACTATCAAGGCGAGGCACACCGATTTGCTGAACACGCTTTTCGCACCAACAGCGAGTTTGGTTGGGGTGTTGATTGGCCAATTGGCTATTCTGATCTTGCACCATACTACGCGCAAGCTGAACAGCTATTAGGCGTGGCCGGGGCGCAAGGCAACCCCTTTAAACCTAAGCGCGAAGCCTTTCCGACACCGGCACATAGCCTATCAGCCAAGAGCCAAATCATGGCCGCAGCGGCAAGCAAAGCTGGCTTCTCATTGCTACCCAACACTCTCGCACTGCCCAGCCTAAGTATTGATGGGCGCACGCCCTGCCAGCACAGTGGCACTTGCAACTATGGCTGCGTCTTTCAAGCTAAGTCGAGCATTGATCAAGCGATTATTCCGCGAGCCGAAAAAACTGGCAACCTAACACTGCTCAGCGAGACTCGTGTGCTTAACCTCAATATTGATGATGCCGGTGAAGTCAGTTCAATAAATTGCGTTGATGCGAATGGCACAATACGCCTGTCGGCCAAACGATATGTATTGGCTGGTGGCTCCATTGAAACACCTCGATTGATGCTTGCCAGCACCAGCGCCGCGCAAGTAAATGGCCTCGGCAACAATAACGACCAAGTGGGCCGTTACTTTATGGAGACGGTGTACTGCACCGCGAAGTTCGCACTTAACTCCGATGCTAAAACTTACACCGGCCCGCCACTTGACGCGCGCGTTTGGGATTTCTGCAAACCTCAAGACAAACAAACCAACGGCTTCGTACTCGGCCTCGCCGGCTACCTTCACCCGTCTATTGGGCCATCTAACCATGCCATCAGAACAGCTGGCATCGGCCGCCGCCATTTGGCTCGAGCAAAAGAAACATTTGGCCGAGATATCTATGTATTTGGCGTCGCCGAGCAAGAGCCGCTAGCGAGTAACCGGCTCACACTGAGCGCTAAACGCGACAAACGCGGGCAAGCCAAAATTAAAGTGCATTGCCAATACTCAGAAAGAGACAAACACACAATCGACGTAGTCATGGATAAATTACATAAATGGGTTAGCCAGGCGCCTAGCGACGGGATAATGTCAACCAGCGACACACTGCGTAGATCGTCGGCGACTCACGTAGGTGGCACCTGCCGAATGGGCAACGAAGCATCAACCTCGGTAGTCGACTCGTTTGGTAAAGTACATGGACAAAAAGATTGCTATATTACCGACGCAAGCGTTCTACCTACCCAAGGCGCTGGCGACTCACCCTCGCTTACCATTCAAGCACTCGCGCTTAGAACCGCCGACCGTATCGCCTCCGACCTAAAGAACTTGAGCACATGAAACTGATAAGCGACGCCCTTTTAACGTGGCATAAAGAGCATGGTCGCCACGACCTGCCTTGGCAAAACACCGATGACGCCTACCGAATTTGGGTTTCTGAAATCATGTTGCAACAAACCCAAGTTGCCACCGTGATTCCTTACTACCAGCGCTTTATGCAAAGCTTCCCGACCATTACCGACTTAGCCAACGCCGATAACGACGAGGTAATGCACCACTGGACCGGCCTAGGCTATTACGCACGCGCCAGAAACTTGCACAAATCAGCCCAGCTGATCGCTGAGCAATACAACGGCAAATTCCCAACCGAGTTTGAGCAAGTAATCGCCCTACCCGGCATCGGCCGCTCGACCGCTGGCGCCATACTGGCGTTTTCAACCCAGCAACGACACGCGATTTTAGACGGCAATGTAAAGCGAGTGCTGGCACGCTTTTATGAAGTAGAAGGCTGGTACGGCAAAAAAGAGGTCGAGACCAAACTTTGGGCGCTGGCTGACGCCAATACGCCACAGCAAAACGTAAACGTCTATACCCAAGCTATTATGGACTTCGGCGCGACCCTGTGCAGCCGTAGCAAGCCCAATTGCGAACAATGCCCTTTACGGCCAGACTGCTCGGCGTTCAAGAGCGAGCGCGTCAGTGAACTGCCTCATGGCAAACCCAAAACCACTAAACCAACCAAGCAGACCTACATGCTCTTGGTAAAAAACGCCAACGACGAATTTTTGCTACAACAAAACCCACCCTCCGGCATCTGGGGAGGCTTATGGTGCCCCGCTCAAGTAGCAACACTCGAAGCAAACCACCAACTCGGCGGCCTAAACATTGAAACTTTGGAAACGCTCCCCATACTCAAACATACGTTCAGCCATTACCACCTAGAAATCACCCCGGTGCTCTGCCGCGTAACAGGCGACGCTCAGGCCATCGCCGAAAGCAGCCAGGTATGGTATAAATCGAAGTCAAACCAAGCCCAAAGCGACGATGCCTCGAGCAAAAGCCAAGCCTCGATTAAAATAGGCCTCGCCGCCCCGGTCAAAAAACTCATGGAGTTGTATTCCTAATGTCACGCACCGTATTCTGCCAAAAACT
>JAESTB010000497.1 GCA_016763815.1 Arenicella sp. | reverse complement strand
GCAAATTTAGCTGAAGGAAATTAACCTCACCGCTATTGCTCATGAGTCATCCGTCAACAAGTCTCGCCATGGATCATAGTCAATACCCTCAGAAGGTTCGCCCCGATCTCCAGCAGGCTGAGATGAATCAAATCGATTTTTACTTTCTATGCTCGAACCTTCTAACACGGCAAGTACAGCTGGCAATTTATCTTGAGGAATTAACATCAACTCACTGTTCAAACCTTTTGCCACCAGTTCCAGCGTTTCAAGTCGAGGGTTACCTTTCGACTCCAAACGCTGATATTGCTGCCGAGAAACCCCAATACGGAGCTCCATATCATTCTGCTTAAGGCCTAATTCTAACCGTCTTTTCTTTAGCTGTTGTAATAGCGAACGCATTTTATGTAAACTAATATGTTTCTTTTTAGAATTAAAGCAACATATTAGCCTCCTAAACCCAATAAAGCAACTTTTAAGTTGCTTCAAATACAGGCTCGACCTAATTGCTCTATAAGAAACATATTTATTGCTTTGGAACCAACTCTGCTTGAATGCTTACGCAAATATATTCTTAGTTTGGGTGTGTAGTTTAATTGTTGTGGGTGTCTCGCTTAGCGCGCAAACAGGGCTAAGTAGATATCTGGTTTATTTTTATCTTAGACCACTACATATAGACGCCTTCAAAACAGGCGCGTTTTTTGCGCGTCCGAACACACGAAGTGTGCGGTATTTTGAGAACTTATGCTTTCTTTCAAGCACCAACAGAGTTTTCAAGTGTTTCACTAACCCATTGACTAATACCCTTGTTCTCGCCTATTGCTTTTGCAGCGATCTCGCCATGAAGCCTCGGGTTTATTCTAAGGTTAAACCTACCTGAGAATTCCTTTGTAGGTCTGATTCCATTTTCTTCACAAACCTCTAGAAATATACGTAAAGAGTTCTTAAATTCTTTACGTAATTCATTTGAGCTCTTTCCATAAAAATCGGCACTTCCATTGAGGCCTAATATTTCTCCTCTGAATTGATCCAATTCAGAGTCATATTCAATCTTTGCCTTATATCCGTTAAGTTCCATAATATTCATAATGTCACCTCGTTTTCTTCAAACCATTTTCTGATGCTTGCCACAGCACCTTTATCTGTATTAGGTGAGGGATGTGCCCGATGGAATACGCGAACTTCATTAAACAAAACCACAGCTACTCGAGATCCAGCCCTCTCGGAAACATCAGCACCAAGTTCTTTTAAAAGAGATTCGATATCAGGCCACTGTATATTGCCACTGGTTGGATGACGATATATCTTTTCTAGGGTTTTAAGATGTTTCTTCTTCACCGACCCACTAATACTAAAATTTAGTACCACTTTCCAGCTCTTGATGAGTATAACGCTTAAAATTTAAACGGAGATTTAAGCTGAACATCCATCTCAAGATGGTTTTAACAAGGGACTTATAATTTCAGAATTCTTTGCTACCTATTCCACTAAGCATATGATTTAAAAAGATAATCATAAGATTCTTAGCATGGGTGTCTAGCTAGTAGTTGCTAATGATGATCTATCGCCGATGAAGTTTGAATTATCCGAATTGAAAGTGTCTACTAAGACTTAATCAAAATACTTGGAAAAGAACTAATAAATACGTTCAGAGTTCAGTCACTTATCTTCAAAAACAATAACTTGCGCTGAAGTTCCGGACTGAATTCTTTGCCAATGAAAGTTAGTCAAAGGGTCTTGTGGAAATTGCTCGACTAAGGGTCTAAATAGACTTTCCACATCAACGCTACCCTGCGTTAAACCATCAATGGCCTGTGAATACTGTGCTAAGTATTCAAGATCGTAGCGATCGCTGTCGACTAATTCGTAGGCATCAACGGCTTGAACCTTTCCTTTCAATAGCAGTTGACCAATTGGTCTAAAAGTAAACGACGGACAGCGAGAGACCGTTTCTCCAGATATACACATATCTGTTCCTAAATATTTATTAGCGCCCTCCAGCCTTGCGGTTGTATTAATGGTATCCCCGTAAGCGGTATAATTGAAGAAAGTGTCGCCACCAAAGTTGCCGACGATGGCCGTGCCGGTATGAACGCCAATGCGGGTAGCACCAAAATTAAACCGTTTTGCCTCAGCAGACAGTGAGAATTCCTTAGACCACTTTTGCATAGCCGATGCGCATCGTACTGCCGCCTCGGCATGATCATCTCTGGATAGAGGAGCGTTAAAAAATACGTAAACCGCGTCACCAATAATTTTATCGATGGTGCCATCATGCTCAATTGCGATATTGCACAAAGCACCCAAGTAGTGATTCAATACTGGCATTATTTCAGATGGCTCCGCGGCTTCAATGGACGAGGTAAAACCAGCCAAATCGGTAAACACACAACTCAATTCGACACGTTCCCCACCGAGCCTTAGTTTTTCTGGCTCTGCTAATAATTGATTAACCACCGCGGGTGAGACAAAACGTGAGAACGCTTGTTTGATGAAGCGCCGCTCATTGCGTTCGTCATCTGACCATTGCTTATTGCGCGACCCGGAGTTAATTCTGGCTTTTAGTAAAACCGGGTTAAACGGTTTCTGCAGGTAGTCAATCGCACCCGCTTCGATACAACGAATTACGCTGTCCTCCTCTTCGAGTGCCGAAATCATAATAACGGGAATATTACGCTGCTGCTTATCTGCGCGAATTTTTATCAATACTTCGTAGCCATTAATTTCAGGCATCATTAGGTCGAGTAATACTAGATCGAACTCACTCTTATCAAGCTGTTCTAGTGCCTCAAATCCACCGGCAGCGCAGATCACCGTATGCCCATCTTTGCGCAGCCTCCTAGCTAGTAAGTCACGATTACTCTCAATATCGTCGACCACTAATATATGCCCTGTAATATTGGTTTCGATCGATGCTAATGAACTCTGATCGCCCTCGCCCTTTATTGCTTGAATGCTCTTCACCAAGTCGTTCGACAACTCAGCACTTATGGCATCACCTTCAATGTCAAAGGCGTCAGCTGTTGAAAACTTCACATAAGTATTAATATCGCCGAGTAGTTGATTGGCAATGCCAAGCATTTTTTCAAAATCAGGCAACAGAGATTCCGCCCCAAAATCAGCAAGGTCTTCGACTAACATCTCGCCATACCCTTTGATCGCGTTTATCGGAGTACGAAGCTCATGTCGAATCATTTGCTGAGCATCGATCTCCATCCCAGTGTGTTTGGTTTTTTCCACGCCCACGCCATTATCGCCTAGCAACTCGTCGACAACGCGCGTCATTTGATGAGCGGCGCTTGATATGCGAGAGAGATCGTCGATCATCTCTAGTGCGCCAAGTTGAATGGCTTGCTCGTGTAAAATATCGCTGTATTCAACCAGAGCTTGGACAGGCGCATGCAATTGTTGACGAATATTCGCAGCCTGTGTTCGTTTGATGCGGCTATCTAGCATATTAGTACTTTGAAATATCGACGTTCATGAAGAGTGAGGCGACACTAAGATCGATCTAATCTGTTCACTCACTGAGCCCAATATTTGGATCAGTGGCGCTTCAGATTTTTCATATACTTTTTCGACTCGGCCTTGAAGGCGAGCATGGTCTTCGTTGGTAAGAGTCTTAGCCGTCAAGACGATCACCGGAATGTCTTTCCACTCCGGTGTTCGTTTAACCCGGTTAAGAAATTCAAAGCCATCAACCTTAGGCATCATTAAGTCTAATAAAATAATATCTGGTATCAGCTCTTCAATTTGTTCCCAACCGGCTTGTCCATTAATCGCTTCTGATACAGTGCACTTTAGTTTTTCGAAGGTATGTCGTACCACTGAGCGCGTTGCCTCATCGTCATCAATGACCAATAGTTGAAATTGGCCTAAAGAGTCCGGAATATGCTTTGCAACAACTTCTCTTAGCGTACGTTGCTGTACAGGTTTGGATATGTAATCAGCGGCACCCAAGGTGTAACCATTTTTTTCTCATCAACGATACTGACCATGATCACGGGGATATGCGAGATACTCTCATCATTTTTAACGTTGCTTAGCACTGTCCAACCATCAATATTGGCCATCAGAATATCTAAGGTAATGATATCTGGTTGCCATTGCTTAGCCAAACTAACCACTTCGGCTCCATCTGCAAGCGTTTTAACATTATAGCCGTCTTTTTCAAGGTGACGTTTTAGCAGGTCTCTAGCAACTGGGTCATCGTCAACTACCATGATTTTGCGTGCGTTGTTATCTGGTGAATCATCAATCTCTGACGGCACCGCAGCGGCCACCTCATTTTGTCTATAATGGACCGGCAAACGCATAATAAATGACGTTCCCTCACCAACCTTACTCTCAACCTCGATCTCACCACCT
>JAESTB010000496.1 GCA_016763815.1 Arenicella sp. | reverse complement strand
CGAAGCATCTCATGATAAAGATGCTTCGGCTTCGCTCAGCATGACAGGGTACTTATCGGTCGGTATCATCTTAAAGATGCCAGCCCCGACGGAACGTGACTCGGCACCTGTGGCATAAATTTATCGTCGCTTAGTGTTTTCATAAATGTCACGATTAGGTCCAGTTCCTTATCACTCAAATCAGGTTCGCTGATGTGCCAGTGTAAGGTTAAGTCCATGCCCTCGGGAACCGCGTGACCTCGGCCCTTATTATAAAATTCGGTGGCCTCTCTGAGCGTTTTGAAATTACCAGCATGCATATAGGGGCCGGTTTCAGCGATATTGCGTAAGCTGGGCACTTTGAAACCGCCCTTTAGCTTCGATAGCGCGAAAGTTTTCTCGGCGCCAATATCGAATTCGTCGCCGTCTCTTTCAGGCACACCGATTACCGCAATTTGATTGTTAGTAAATAGTGGCGGTGTGTGGCACTCAGAGCAACGAGCAACAAACGAGCGAAATACGTTTAAGCCCGCAATTTCATCGTCGCTCAGGGCATCATGGTTGCCATGCGCGTATTCATCGTAGCGACTATTGAGCGAAATCAAAGACGCTTGAAAGGCGGCCAATGCGGTTACTAGGTTATTTATTGTTAGACCATTATCGCCCGCGACCTTGCTCGAGTTGAACGCCTCAGAGAATAAGCGTCTATACGTGGCATTACTGTTCAAGCTATTTAATAGTTTGCTTGGACTATTGTTCATTTCATCAGCGGCATAAAGCGGCCCGAGCGCTTGTTGCTCGAGGTTTTTCGCTCTAGCATCCCAAAAAAAGCTGGTTAAAAATGCGCTATTCCAAAGCGTAGGTGTTGAACGTTTGCTTACCTGGCCGTTAGCGCCCAGCGAATGTGCCTTGCCGTCGGCAAAACCTTTGTCTGGCTGGTGGCAGCTCGCGCAAGATAAGTCTTGATCGCCGGATAACAGCGGGTCAAAGAACAAATATCGGCCTAGATCAATCTGTTGGGGGCTGAAACCGTCTCGGTGTTTAGGTAAATTCGATTGGGTTCCGCCGAGACCTCTATCTTGAGTTGATGTATAAAACTGATAGAGAGTGCGTAATTCGCAACGATTGCCCGCGACTAGTTGAAAGCCTTTGGGGCAATTAGGGTCCAGCTCGAAGCTGTTGTGAGTCGTTGAGGAATCAGCCGCACTCAGCCCCAGCATTGAGGCGAAAATTGTTATGTTGAAAAAGCGGTGAATCAATTTTCTGCTCATATGTTTTGCGTAGATTCTCCTTGTTCGACTAGAAGTTTGATTAAGTGTTCGGCTGATCATTTGCTTCGTTATTTGATTAGTCTCTAAGCGATACAATGTAAGCAATCACCGAGTCTATTTTATCTTGCTCGGCTCGTGTTTTGGCGATCATGCTCATTTGTCGGCCAAGCCTGTCTGATGAGTGAGCTCCTCGTTTTCCATCAAGAAAATTAGTGTACTGACGCCGCAGGTAGGCGCTACTCAAGCCCGTTAAGCTGGGCGAATCTAAACGTTTATTGCCGCTGGCATCAGCGCCATGACATGCGCCGCAGCTGGCTTGATAAGCCTTATAACCAAGGTTGTTACCACCGCCGGTTTTGTCAGGCGTAACTGAGACGATGGGTTACCTAGAGATGCCAAATAGGCGCTTACGTTAGCCTGAGCGCTAGGATCTTTTACCAGTACAGCGATCGCTGCCATTTGTTGGCCGAAGCTGTCGCTTTTGCCAGCACCTCGAAAACCCTGATTGTAATTTGCTAATTGACGAACTAGATAGTTCTCATGTTGGCCTGCCAGAGCAGGCGCGCCAACAGCATCATTACCCTCTGCCTTTGCGCCATGACATGCGACGCAGGTAGTATTGTAAATTTCTTTTCCGGCGATAGGGTCGCTGGCTGTGGTTTCTGCACTGATCAATATCGAGAGTATGCTTGAGATTAAAAAGGTGGTTCGACAGCGTTGCTTTAAAATAATCATAGTTTTAAAATAACCGCAGCTTTAAAATAATCATAGCGACGGCGGATCGGATGGTTGAAGTCAAATATAATGACTTATTCATGCAAAGACCGCTGAGTGATTTTAATAATACACCTGAACATTTTTCAATTAAGCGTCGATAGTTACTTAAAACGGACCAAACAATAGGCTCCACCAAGAATTAGGATTCGCGTCGTTGCTGTCGATACTGGGTTGGGGTGATTCCAAATGAATCTCTAAAGGCTTTATTAAACGAGCTCAAAGATCTAAAACCGACATCAAGGGCGATGTTGAGAATCGCTTCGTCAGGTTTTGATGGATCGGCAAGGCGCTCCCCTGCTTCTTTAATTCTAAAGCCGTTCAAATAATCGTTGAAGTTTCGAAAGCCAAGACCAGCATTGATGACGCGCCGCAAACGATATTCAGGCAAACAAAGTTGTCGCGCCAATTGTCCGATAGTTAAGCTCATTTTTCGATAAACAAACTGCTCGGTCATTAGATCGTCTAGCTGAGCAACAACATCGGCGGGCACTTCAAACTCGTTATCATCAGCGACCGCTTTTCGGCTAGCCCGGCCTCGTCGACTAATATTTGCTTTGACCGAGCTAGCTTGCTCGGCCAAGCCTAAATGCTCCGCTGGGCTTAACAGGCTAGGGCGATATTGAAGTAAAAGTAAATTGGTAAATAAGCAAATAACACCGACTGGCAGGTATTGCCACAATTCAAACCAATTTGAATTCGGCAAAATCAATTCACGCAACGCTATCAGGCCAAAAATGTAGAGGCCAGCCATGGTGCAAAACCATAGTCTTAAGTCTCGGCGTCTTTCGATCAGATCATCGTTCCAATGTCTCACTACTTCCAGCAGCGCGAGGCCGATTAAAATAAACTCTAACAGCTGTGGAATGTGCTCAAAAAGGATTGTCGACGCGTCGAGATCTTGCCAAGCCAACGCTTGGCCTAGGTAAGGAAACGCGACGGTAATGCCGACTAAGCACAGGTGCCAAAATGTGATTTTGAAGCGGTCATTAAATAAACTCGAGCACAGTAACCAAAACACGCCGGGCAGGAAGTTCTGCACCACAGTTTGAAGTGGTGCGAGCCAGTGATCTTTTAAAATTGGCGAGAGTAGATAGGCGGCAACGGTTATCAGAAACGTCAGAAATAAACCTTCTTGTAGTGTTAATCTGCAGCGAAAACTGGTCAGCAGTAGAGCACTTAAGATAATCTGAGACATAGCAAATGCTATGGCGCTAGAGAGAGTCGCATCCAATGCTAGTTACCCAAAGGTCTGGTCATATCTATCGAGGCCATGTTTTCGAAGACGACGGGGAGTTAAGTACGTGCTCGAATTATCGGCAACTAAACGCTAACGCCTAGTGTCGCGTCTCTTGTGCATTTTCTGTTGCCGATAGTATCGCTGTAAAACACGTAACTCGATCGGCCAAGGTTTTTGCTTCGATTAGTAGCTGTTTATCGTCGTTTGAAATCGGTAGTTGGGCCACTAAATTGTTGACTAGGCTTGCTTGAGGCAAGTGCTCTATGGCGGCCCAGTCAACTTCGATGTTATGTTTTTTCAAATAGCTGCGAAGCGCATTAGTGAATAGCAGAGAGTGTTGCGCGTCAGCTGTCTGGCGGTCAGAAAAATCATGTTGGAAATCCCGCCAGCGCGGTTTGATCAATCTATAGCCTCTCATGCTGCTTAACTCTTCATCGATATTAAAGCGGCATAGTCCCTCGAGTACAATTTCTAAGCGGCCATCTTTGGTCTCGGTATATTGAATCACTCGAGCGGCACAACCCACGGCATGTAAAGTTGCTGGTATGAGTTCATCTTTTGGCTGAATCATGCCAATCAGATGATTGCTTTTCATGGCGTCGCTGATCATATCTAAATAGCGTGCTTCGAAAATATTTAGCGGTAGGGTGCCGCCAGGCATTACCACGGCACCGCTAAGCGGGAACACCGGTAAAGTAGTGGGCAATTGTTGGTACGATTGCATAAATGGTGATTTGGACGTCATTCGATCCTATATAGTTTACTACCTGCAAATTTACATCAAGGTGATGTTAAGACTATAGACTAATCATTAAGCGTTATCATACCTGCTTGTTTGACCGAAACAATCAGCCTAGCGCCGAATTATGATCAAGTGATACAGTAACGGCTTGCACTCGCCACTTACTTAGGAGTATCAATGATAAATCGTCGCCGATTTTTGACTTACTTTGGAATGTCCACGCTAGCAATGTCGGTCACTGGCTGCGACGACACACCACCCGAACATCGTTATAACCCTGATGATATCGCATTGCTTGCACAGCAACGAGTATTAGAGGCCGCAGCGACCGGTAACGGGGCCTTTGGTGAGCACCTATACGCAGGCTATAGAGGCTTGTCAAGATTGTCATGGTTCGATCTAGACCGACGAGGTCAGCTCGTTTGCAGCGATGAAAGCTTACCTATGGCAATCGATATGCATGCTCATCTTGGCATGTCGGTGCTGTTTAAACCAGAGCTTGATCTACACGCGAAAACGGAACGAGTTAAGCATTTGCTCGATTGCGATGGCGACACACCCAACTGTGAACTAGATCTCGACATCTATATCAACGGTAATTTTAGTGACGAAAATTTAGACAAATTAGAACGCACTATTATCGCGCAAGGGTTGTGGGGAAGCGATATCACACGAACCCATACGATCACCAACCTCATCAACGAGATGAATGCTATGAGGGTCGAGCAAGCGGTTATCTTGCCGATTAAATTAGGCTTGCCGTTTGGTGACGATCAAACCGAATTATGGCGCGCCGAGATCGGAAAATCTGTTCATCAACAGCGACTATTAGCGGGCTTTTCGGTGCACCCTCTGGATGACAACTGTATCGAACAGATGCGGGCCCATACCAAGGCGGGTCTGAAGCTCATGAAGTCACATCCGGTGGTGCAAAAATTTTATCCTGACGACCCAGCACTGATGAAAGTTTATGAAGAGGCTCAGTCGTTAGGCGTG
>JAESTB010000495.1 GCA_016763815.1 Arenicella sp. | reverse complement strand
CCAAAGCGATGGCTCGGGATACATATTGTCTTGTCGGTTCGACACCACTCGGTGCGAAACTACATGGTAGCTAAAGCTAACGTTATATCGCTGCGTAAGCTCAGGCAATACTTGCAGAAGCAAGTAGCTAGAGGGGTCATCGGCGCGAATGAACACTGAGACAAGATGCGGTCGCCTCAGTATTATTCGCTTAAGCTCATGCCAGCGTCGCTTGAAATCGAGTAACCACGAACTAGAAATGACCCTAGCCAGCCAAGCTTGAATATATTTTCTCATTCGCTCAGCTTACCAATCAATAACAACTCAATCAAAGAAAGAATTGCACTCATAACTTGAACTCGGGGGTCACTCACGATCACTCTTTCGGGCAAGCCTTTTTTAGGCGCTCATATTTAAGCGATCATAAAATACCAGGCAAGTTCAAGCCATGTTGTTTAGCCGCCTCAATCGCCTCTTCGTATCCGGCATCGGCATGTCGCATAACACCGGTTGCTGGGTCGTTCCAGAGAACTCGACCCAAACGACGAGCCGCATCTTCGCTGCCATCAGCCAATATCACCACCCCAGAATGCTGCGAGAAGCCCATGCCAACACCGCCACCATGATGCAAGCTAACCCAGGTCGCGCCACTGGCGGTATTCAATAAGGCGTTTAGCAATGGCCAGTCAGAAACAGCATCTGAACCATCTTTCATTGATTCTGTTTCTCGGTTAGGGCTTGCCACAGAACCACTATCAAGATGGTCTCGACCTATAACAATCGGAGCACTCAATTCGCCGCTCTTAACCATCTCATTAAAGGCCAACGCCAATCTATGCCTATCACCTAAACCTACCCAACAAATTCGCGCTGGCTAGCCTTGAAAATCAATCCGCTCACGCGCCATGTCCAACCAATTATGAAGATGCGTGTCATCAGGCATTAATTCCTTAACTTTTTGATCAGTCTTATAGATATCTTCCGGGTCGCCAGACAAGGCCACCCAACGAAATGGGCCAACCCCTCGACAAAATAAAGGACGTATATAAGCTGGCACAAAGCCTGGAAAATCGAAGGCATTTTCAAGGCCTTCATCGAGCGCGACTTGTCTAATGTTATTGCCGTAATCAAATGTTGGAATGCCTTTTTTGTGAAAATCGAGCATCGCCTGAACGTGTATTTTCATTGACGCTCGCGACGCTTTTATTACTTCATCTGGAGCCGACACTCGCTTATCGTGCCATTGCGCCAAGGTCCAGCCTTGAGGTAAGTAGCCATTCAAAGGGTCGTGCGCGGAGGTTTGGTCAGTCACCATGTCTGGCCGTATTCCTCGCTTAACTAATTCAGGAAAAATATCCGCCGCATTAGCACACAAGCCGACACTTTTTGCTTCACCGGCGTTGGTCCACTGGTCGATCATTGCCAGCGCTTGGTCCAAGGTTTCCGCCTTGGCATCCAAATAACGGGTGCGTATTCGAAAATCAATGCTCTGGGGATCACACTCAACCGCCAAGCAACTCACCCCAGCCATCGAGGCCGCTAGAGGCTGAGCGCCGCCCATACCACCTAGGCCAGCGGTAAGAATCCATTTACCAGTTAAGTCGCCATCAAAGTGTTGTCGACCGGCTTCGACAAAGGTCTCGTAGGTGCCTTGCACGATGCCTTGGCTACCAATATAGATCCACGAGCCAGCGGTCATCTGCCCATACATCATCAAGCCCTTTTTATCGAGCTCATTAAAATGCTCCCAGTTGGCCCAATGCGGAACCAAGTTCGAGTTAGCGATTAATACTCTCGGTGCTTCTTTATGAGTCGGGAACACGCCAACCGGTTTGCCCGATTGAATCAATAGCGTTTGGTCCTCGCTCAAGGTTTTCAGCGTCTCTAATATGGCATCGAAGTCTTTCCAGGTTCTGGCGGCTTTGCCTATTCCACCATAGACAACTAACTCGTCAGGATTTTCCGCAACTTCTCGATCCAAATTATTTTGAATCATTCGAAAAGGAGCCTCTGTGGCCCATGACTTACAGTTAAGCGTACTGCCCCTTGGGCTCTTGATATCGCGTTTGCTATTCAGCGGTTTATTCATTTTGATTCTCCTGAAGAATACGTTAGTGCTGTGTCGTTAATTGCCTGCAAAATGTCGGACAACACACTTCGTAGAGACGATGCTTTGCCAGCATCGTAGTTAAAAGGAGGAAGCTCGCTCTGCAGATAGGCGCGTTGTGCTAACTCCATTTGAATTGCATGCACACCGTCTTGTGGCTGACCATAATGACGAGTGGTCCAGCCACCTCGAAATCGCCCATTAATAACATGGGTATGGTGGCTAAGCTTGGCGCATATTTTTTCAACGCTTGCGGTAAAGTCAGCGGCGCATGAGTCACCGCTGTTGTCGCCGATGTTCAAATCTGGCAAGCGGTTATCAAACAAGTACGGTATCTGCGATCGAATCGAATGACAATCGTAGACCACCGCGATCCCGTGAATTGACTTAACACGTTCGACTTCAGCGCTCAAATATTGATGATATTGATCATGATAGAGCGTTAACCGCCGCTGAATATCTTCCGTCGTCGGCGGATTTAACCAAATCGGCTCGCCATCAAACGTCGATAATGGGACCAAGTCGGTAGAGTTTTGACCGGGGTATAAATTACCGCCTTCGGGGTCGCGATTCGGGTCAATTACATAACGACTAAAATTTGCCTTCACAATTGTCGCGTTTGCCATTAGCCCGTCATAAAGCTGTGGAACATGCCAGTCGGTATCCAGTAGTTGACGGCCGAGAGGATTCAAATTTGCATACATGTCTTTTGGCACGTAGGTACCCGAATGAGGTTGCGCCAATATTATTGGGCCCCTCCCTTGGATAACATCAACCAGACTCACCTCATCAAGCTTCATAGCTCTAAAGCCAGCACTGGCGCGCCCTCGCTAAGCTTACTAAGCTGATCGCTGTCATGCACCAATGCCGCCAAGTTAATGATATCGGCGCTGACCATTCTGTCGTCGACTAGCGAAGGACAATGTTCCCGAATGGTTAAAATAGCCTTGCTTAAGCGATCACTGGTTTTAAGCGGCGCACGCAGTTCGATGCCTTGAGCGCCTGCCATCGCTTCGATGCCTAGAATAGCGGAGAGATTTTTATTCATTTCAAGCAACCTACGAGCCGCATGACAGGCCATTGATACATGGTCCTCTTGGTTGGCTGAGGTTGGTGTCGAGTCTACTGACCGCGGGTTGGCAAGCGCCTTGTTCTCGCTCATTAATGCAGCAGAGGTGACTTCAGCAATCATCAAGCCAGACTTTAGGCCGGGATCAGGCGCTAAGAATGCAGGCAGACCAAAACTTAAAACAGGGTCGACTAATAGCGCTATACGCCGTTGCGCTATACAACCAATCTCAGAGATAGCAATGGCAATCTGATCGGCGGCTAATGCCACTGGCTCAGCATGGAAATTGCCGCCAGAAACGATACTGCCATCCGACAAGATCAATGGGTTGTCCGTCGCAGCATTTGATTCAATCTGTAGGGTTTTACCCGCCTGTTGTAGCTGATCCATGCAGGCTCCAATCACCTGTGGTGCACAACGCAAACAGTATGGGTCTTGAACTCGTTCATCACCGGCTTGATGGCTCTCTCGAATTTCAGAGCCGTCAAGTAATTCGCGCAGCCTTCGGGCACTGTCGATTTGTCCACGGTGCCCGCGTAGCTGATGAATCTCATCATGAAACGGTGCACTTGAGCCCATCGCCGCATCGATTGAAAGAGCGGTAGTGGTTATCGATGTTATCGCTAAACGCCATGCGCCAAACAAACCCGCTAAACAAAGAGCTGTCGACACCTGAGTTCCATTGAGTAAGGCGAGACCCTCTTTGGCCTGCAACACAATCGGCACTAAACCGGCTTTTTTGAGCGCTTCAGAAGCGATACATTTTCCGCCTTGATAGAACACCTCACCTTCGCCAATCATCGCCGCTGCCATGTGTGCTAATGGCGCAAGATCACCCGAAGCCCCAACCGAACCCTGTGCCGGAATCACTGGAAAAATATTTGCTTTAACCATGTCTTGAAGCAGTTCAATTACCGCAACTCGCACACCCGAAGCTCCGCGGCCCAGTGACAAGCACTTTAATGCCATTGTCAATCTGACGATGTTCTGCGGTAAAGGGTCACCAAAACCGGCACAATGGGAACGCACTAAATTGCGTTGTAAGCTAACTAAATTTTCATCATCGATTCGAACAGACGCCAACTTGCCAAAACCAGTATTAACTCCATAAATGGTTTCACGGCTTGCTAACTTTTCGACCAGCCTAGCTTCACTGCGCCTAACCACGTCGAAAGCTTCGGGCGTAAGCTCAAAGCTTGCATCCTGCCGATAAATGATTTCCAGTTGTGCCAACGTCGCGTGACCTGGGTCCAGAATAATTGCCATTAATTTGCCCTATGAGAAATACGTTTGTGAAAGATTGACGATCCAAGCCAATAAGATAATTCGGCCGGATGCTTGACATCCCAAACCGCGAGTTCGGCGCGCGCACCGGCCTTAATAACACCGTAATCACCCTGTAAACCAAGTGCTTTAGCCGCGCAGCGAGTGGTGCCCTGCAGCGCTTCTTCTGGGGTCATTGAGAATTGCGTGCAGGCCATATTCATGGCCATCAAAACAGATGAAATTGGTGAGCTGCCTGGGTT